>JAFAQJ010000059.1 GCA_019246455.1 Pseudolabrys sp. | reverse complement strand
CGACTCCAGCATGAGAATGACGAAGATGACCGGGGCGCCATAAGAGGCAATCCACGGTTCTAGCACATGAAGGAAGTGGGAAAGATCCGGCACGAATGGACGATCCGAAACGCCGTCAGGCGCGGCGTAGGGTGGCGGAGAGGGAGGGATTCGAACCCCCGATACCCTTGCGAGTATGCCGCATTTCGAGTGCGGTGCTTTCAACCACTCAGCCACCTCTCCGGAGGCGCCTTCGGCACAGGAAAAAGCCGTGGCGTGGGTGGCGGCTATCTAGCCAAGCGGGGTGCCACATACAAGTGAGACATGCGTTGGCCCAGGGCGTATGCTGGCGCTCCGGGGGCGAGCCGAGGAACATCGGCCACGACATGTTTGAAGGTTTCAGCCATCTGATGCGTAACGGCGACTGGCGCGCCGAACTTTACGGTATCGCCTGCACCCTGGGGCTTGTCGCGCTGTGCTCGGCCGGCGTCTTTCTGCTGATCGAGAACGACATCCTCAATCATGGCTCGGTGATCTATCTCATTCCCGTCGTCATCGCGGCGGCGCGCTGGGGCATCATTGCCTCGCTGGTGGGTTCGGTCGCCGGGGTGATTGCGTCCGCGTTCTTCTTCTATGCGCCGATCTACAGCCTGCGGATCGACGATCCGCACGAATATCTCAACCTTGTCTTGTTCATCTTCGTCGCGGTGGTCACCAGCCATCTGGCGCTCCAGCTCAAGCGACAGGCCGAGATCTCGCGCCAGCGCGAGATCGACATGCGCGATCTCTACGCCTTCTCGCGGCGTCTCGCCGTCGCCTTTGACGTGACCGACATCCACAAGGCGATCGAAGATCACCTCTCGGCTGTGCTCGAGCGCAACGTGCTGTTAATCGCGAATGTGCGCGACGCCTCCGCCATGAAGCACAGCGGGCTCGCGATCCCCGATGCCGTGATCGATGCCGCGGTCAATGCAGTGTCCGGTTATAGCGGACTTGATTCAACCGTCACCGTGAAAAGCGACAGAGGCGAAATCTGGCTGGTGCGCGCGGTGTCGCCGAAGAGCCCGGAATTCGGCGTCGTCGCCACCAATCTCGGCCGCGCCAGCCAGGATGAAGCGGACGACATGCGGGTGCGCGTCGATGCCGTGCTGGCTGACGCCACCGCGACGCTCGAACGGCTCGGCGTCGCACACGCCATCAGCGAAGCCCGTATGCGCTCGCGCACCGACCAGTTGCGCGAGGCCCTGATCGGCTCGGTGTCGCACGAATTGCGCACCCCGCTCGCCTCGATCATGGGCGCTGCCACCGTGATCGCGCCGGCGCTCGACGGCGACAAGAAGCTCAAGCAATTGATTTACGATGTGCGCGACGAGGCTGAGCGCCTTAACAACGACATTCAAAATCTGCTCGACGCTAGCCGCATCTCGTCGAACGGCATCAACCCTCATACCGAGTGGGCCGACCCCTCCGATATCATCAACGCGGCGCTCGATCGTTGCCGGCGCCGTATGGATCATCATCGCGTCGTGACCGACGTCCCAGCGGACTTGCCGATGATCCGGGTCGATCCTGTGTTGATCCAGCAGGCGCTCATTCAGATTTTTGACAACGCCGTGAAATATTCGCGCACCGGCTCGCCAATCGTGGTGGCGGCCCGCGCGGTCGATCGCGACCTGACGATCCGCGTGAACGATCAGGGCAGCGGCCTCACCGACGACGAGAAGGCGCGGATGTGGCAGCGCTTCTCCCGCGGGGAACGCCACATCGCCACTGTCAGCGGTTCCGGTCTCGGTCTGTGGATCGCTCATGCGTTTGTCGCCGCCAATGGCGGCACGATCGAAGCCAGCAGTGACGGTCTTGGCCGCGGCGCGACGCTGACAATTGCGCTCCCGGTCGATTCCGCCACAGTCAGTCAGATGGAAAGTGACGCCGATGAGTGAACCGCATCCGATTGTCCTGATCGTTGACGACGAAGTTCAGATCCGCCGCTTTCTGCGCGCCGGGTTCGAGCTCAACAATTTCACCGTGCACGAGTCCGGTTCCGGCGGCGAAGCACTGCGCAGCGCCACGCTCCAGCCGATCGACCTCGTGATTGTCGATCTCGGCTTGCCCGACATGGACGGCTCGCAGGTCGTCGAGCGCATCCGCGCTTGGTCAAGCGTGCCGATTATCGTTTTGTCGGTGCGTAACGACGAGCCGCAAAAGGTCAAGCTGCTCGAGCTCGGCGCCGACGATTACGTCGTCAAACCGTTCGGGATGGCGGAGTTGCTGGCGCGGGTTCGAGTCGCGCTGCGTCGGCAGATGCGCGCGGCGAGCGGCGAGCCGACGGTGCGGGCCGGCGCGCTGACGATCGATCTGTCGACCCGCACGGTCACGCTTAACGGCGCGCGGCTGACGCTGACACCAAAGGAATACCGGCTGCTTCAGGTGTTGGCGCAGCACGCGGGCAATGTCGTCACGCACCAGCACCTCCTGAAAGAAGTGTGGGGCTCGGTGCACGTCCAGGACACGCACTACCTGCGTATCTTCATGCGAAAGCTGCGCCAGAAGATCGAGCCCGAGCCCAATTCGCCGAAGATTCTGCTGACGGAACTCGGGGTCGGCTATCGCCTCGCCCAATCCGGCGAGGTCGAGCCGGCGCCAAATGGTGCGATCGGCGCCAGAGCGGGCTAAGATTTAGCGCCGGCGGCCTGCCGTTAACCCGAAAGCGGCACACGTCGGTCGCAGTGGGCCACAGCCGCGTTTCCTTGACATAAAGGGCCCCCGACGCCATAACCCTGTCCAACGCGGGCCCGACGGCCCGCGCTGCGTTTGAACGGGCTTCAAGCCCCTCAAAACACAACACAATCCGACTGAAAGAAGCCTGTCCGGAATGGTCCGAGACAGGAAACGAACACGAGGGAAGAACGATGTTCGCAGTCATCAGAGCCGGCGGCAAACAATACCGCGTCGCCGCCGAAGACGTGATCCGGATCGATCGCGTCGAGAAAAACCCCGGCGAAATAGTCACCTTCGCCGAGGTGCTGGCGCATGGTGGCGACACGCCGCAAATCGGCGTGCCGACCGTATCGGGCGCGAGCGTCGCCGGCGAAGTGCTGGCGCATGAGCGTGGCGCGAAAGTCATCGCTTTCAAAAAACGCCGACGCAAGAATTCGCGGCGCAAGCGCGGCTACCGCCACGAGTTTTCGGTGATCCGCATCACCGAAATCCTGCTCAATGGCGCCAAGCCCGCGGACAAACCGCCAGCGCGGCCGAAGCGCGAAGGCAAACCGAAGGTCGAAGCGGCTCCGGAAGGCGGTGCCGAAGAGGCGAAGGCAAAATCGAAGGCCAAAGGTGGCGCAAAAACCACAGCGAAGGCGAAAAAGCCTGCAACGTCAGGCAAAAAGAAGTGAGATGATTCCTTCACGGAATCGGTATATCGGTTAGGACGGAATTCGAGAGAGTAGCTATGGCGCACAAGAAAGCAGGCGGTTCATCCCGGAACGGGCGCGACTCCGAAGGTCGCAGCTTGGGTCTGAAGCTGTCGGGCGGCCAAATGGCCAGCGCCGGCAATATCATTGTGCGCCAGCGTGGCACGCAGTGGCACGCTGGCCGCAATGTCGGCATGGGCACCGACCACACCCTCTTCGCGCTTATCGACGGAAAAGTTCAGTTCAAGACCAAAGCTAAAGGCCGCACGTTTGTATCGGTTGTTCCGGCTACGGAGGCTGCGGAGTAAAGTACGGCAAGACACATCGAGGTCTGCCGGTCACAACGTCAAACCGGCAGGGCCTCATAGAGGCTCCAGAGGGGGAGACGGGTGACCGTCTCCCCCTCGGTGCATTTCGGACCTGATGCATTTCTAGGGAGCCTGACCATGACACTGCTGGAAGAAATACCCGGAGGATCGTTCCGGGAAGCGAGTATCCCCGTCCTCGAAACGAAGCGGCTTATTCTGCGCGCGCCGCGCCTCGAGGACGCTAAAGCCGTTGCGGCGCTCGCCAACGACCGCCGCATCGCAGAGAACACCGCGCGTATCCCGCATCCGTACAAGACCGCGGATGCCGAGGGTTTCATCAGCGGGGCGAACAAAAACAATGGCGAGGCGGTGTTCCTCATCACCGCACGCAATCGTGTCATCATGGGCGCATGCGGCGTGTCGATGTCAGACCCATCCGCACCCGAGCTCGGTTATTGGCTTGGTGTGCCGTATTGGGGCAAAGGCTTTGCGACCGAGTCGTTGCACGCTGTGATCGACTATGCGTTCGATCGGTTTGAGCATACCGCGCTCCATGCAGGGGCTCGCGTTACAAACCCGGCATCGCGCCGCGTGCTCGAGAAGTGCGGCTTTCAGTGGACCGGAGTCGGGCTTTACCGCATCGCCTCAATACGCTCGTCGGCACCGATCGACCGCTTCCGTCTGGAACGCGGCATCTGGTCCGCGATCAAAGGCTGGGGCGGCGGCAAGGTGAAGGTCAAGACGTGATGAAACGCAAACTCATCTCGTCGGGCTCGCCGTTTGAGCCGACCATCGGCTTCTCACGCGCGGTGCGCGTCGGGCCGCATATTACTGTCTCTGGGACAGCGCCGATTGCCGCGACTGGCGGCACGGCCTGCCCCGGCGATGCCTATGGTCAAACTAAACGCTGCCTTGAAATCATTGAGCAAGCGATCAACCAGGCCGGCGGCAAGCGCGAGCATGTCGTGCGCACGCGCATGTTCCTCAAGGATATGAAAATGTGGGAAGAGGTTGGCCGTGCGCACGGCGAGTTTTTCAAGGACATTCGGCCGGCGGCGACGATGATCCAGATCGTGCAGGCAATCGATCCGTCGTGGCTTGTCGAGATCGAGGCAGACGCTATCGTTCCTTAAGACGGACCTCGCCATGTATCAACCGCCGCATTTCCGGGAAGATCGAGTCGACGTGCAGCATGCGCTGATCCGCGCGCATTCGCTCGGACTTATCATTACCGCCGGGCCTGGCGGCTTGCAGGCCAATCATATCCCATTCCTAATCGATGCCGGAGCCTCCGAACGCGGCACGCTGCGGGCCCATCTGGCACGCGCCAATCCGCAACTTCGCGAGCTCGCGGCCGTCAATGAATGTCTCGTCGTATTCCAGGGACCGCAGCTCTACATCAGCCCGTCTCTCTATGCGACCAAGCGCGAGACCGGAAAAGTCGTGCCGACCTGGAACTACATCACGGTGCAGGCCTGGGGCCGGCCGCGGGTGATGGACGATGCGGCGTGGATCCGCCGCCAGATCGAGGATTTGACTCAGCACAAGGAAGCATCAAACAGTGCGCCGTGGCAGGTGGCGGATGCGCCCGAGCCATTCGTCGAGATGCAGATCAAGGCCATCGTCGGCGTCGAGATCGAAATTGCACGCATCGAAGGCAAGTGGAAAGTCAGCCAGAATCGTCCGCCGGCCGATCAAGCTAGCGTAATCGAAGGATTGCGCGGCACGAGCGCTGAAGCTGACGTCATGGCATCGCAGGTCGAAGCGCGCAGCAAGCGTCCCTAGGGACCTTCGACGATGGCGGGCACCGTCCGCTTCTGCTCGTGCAAGAAGATGTAAATGCCGGCCGCGATGATGGTTGTCGCGCCGATCAGCATCGGCCAGCTCGGCGCATCCGCGAAGAAAATGTAACCGAGAGTAATCGCCCATACGATCGTGGTGTACTGATACGGCACGACCACCGACGCCGGCGCGACTTTGAGCGCGCGATTGATGCAAAAATGCGCGAAGGTCGCAATCACGCCGAGCAGAACCAACAGCGCGGTATCGCGCCATGACATCGTCACCCAGGCAAAGGGCGCTGCGATCAGGCCAAATAGCAGAGCCGCCGCCGTCTGTGACGTGATCAGCACGATATCCGGCGTGCCTTTGACTAGTCTCGTGGAGATCATCACCGTCGAGAACGAGAGGCTACCAGCGATCGCAATCAATGCTCCCGGCGCGAAGGAACCGGCGGTGGGGTTAAGCGCGACCATGACGCCGACGAACCCAGCAAAAACCGCGACCCAACGACGCCAGCCGACGGTCTCGCCGAGCAGAAATGGCGACATCGCGGTCACATAGATCGGGCCAGCGAGATAAAATGTCATCACGTCAGCAAGCGACATCGAAAAAAGCGCCCAATAGAATGCTGCGACCTCGAACGTCGCCAAGGCTGGCCGTACGATCCATTGCAGAAACGGCCGCGGCGCGTTGCGAAACGAGTGCCAGCCTTCACGGCGGATGAAAAGCGACAGCATCACCAGGCCGGCAGCGCTGCGGATCAAAAGAATCTGCCCGACGGAAAACGTCGCGATCAGGAATTTCCCCATCGCATCGTTGAGGGAGAAGAAGAAGATCCCGGTGAGCATCAGCCCGATTCCGGAGAGGATGGCGGAGCGTGGCGCCGCGGCGGCCTGAGACGTCATGGGGCAGCGGTATATCGCTTCGCGCCGCGCAGGCGAAGCGTCAAAGCGCAGCGTTGCTATGTCCGCAGCGCCACCTCGATCTTCTGGCCGAATTCGGCAAGCTCATCGGCGTTGATGTCACTGACTGCGCACAGGCCCAAGCCGTTCTGCCGCCAGCGACGGCAGTTGAAGCCATGCAGGGCGGCGGTCACGGGGGTGGCGCGGGCCGTGCCCGGCACTGGCGACACAAACAGGTTGATGACATGAATCCGCCGCCGATAGACGATCGCCGCGACCGGAACCGAATCGATGTAATCGAGCCGTCCGCCAATCAGGGTGAAACCTTCTGCCGTCAGATCGGCTACCGGCGGGGCCACATCGAGCTTGCCGTTGAACCACGGCTTGACGGTGTGCTGGTCGCTCGACTGCACATCGATCAGATGATTGCCCTGCAACGAACGCATGTGCGCCGAAACAGCTTCGCCGAGGATGCGTTGCTGATCGTCGGCCCGCATTGCGACCATGAACACGCCGGACGCCGCCAACGCCGTTGCAACGCTGCCAATGCCGAAACCGGCAAGCAGTTCACGCCGCAGCAATCCTTGGCGTGGTGCCGGCAGCTTGCTCTCGACCGCGACTCGAAGGCTCGAGGGGGCCGTGAAGCCGAGCGGGATCGAAGTTATCGCCTCGCGCATCGCGCGGAAGTCGCGCATCGCGACGGCACATGCCTTGCAGCCAGCAATGTGCTCTTCGACCGCGCGGGCATGCCCGGCGTCGAGCTCGCCGTCGAGCAACGCATGCATGAGTACATTGGCCTCTTCGCAATTCATCGCCCGTCATCCTTTGCTTCGGCGGCTGTCCAAGCCCTGCGCAACATCGCCCTGCCCCGCGCGAGCCGCGACATCACCGTCCCGATCGGCACGCCGACCACGTTGGCAATGTCGCGATATGGCAAGTCTTCTATCTCGCGAAGTACGATCACTTCCCTGAATTCAGGCGGCAGATCCTGGATCATCCGCCGCATCGTTCCGGCGTCGTGACGCCGCACGGCAGCGCCTTCCGGAGTCTCCTCTGCCTCCCTCCACACCGGCACAGCGTCATCGCTGCCGGTGCTTGTGGCGTCGGTAAACACAAGGCCGCTGTTTTTGCTGTGCGCGGCGTAACAGACGTTACGCAAGATCGCGAACAGCCAGGGCTTGATCGCCGGTCCCCGATAGCCACTGAAATGCCGGAACGCGCGCAAGTAGCATTCCTGCACGGCGTCGTCGGCATCGGCCGCATTACTCATAAGGTAACGCGCAAGCGTATAGACGTCGTCGAGATGCGGGAGTGCGAGCTGGCGAAAGCGGCGCGCCAGTTCCTCGTCCAACACCTCGCCTTTACCGTCTGTCATCGGTCGCATCCCGGCCGTCTGCGCCGGCAAGCTATATCGTTCGGCAAGGCTCAACGTCGATCACTTTCTTGGGTTATCACTCCACGACAACCGTTGCTTTCATGTGTGGGTGCAACGAGCAGAAATAGTCGTAAGTGCCCGGCGCCATGAACGTGAACTCGAACGTGCCGTCGGTATCCATCGGCTTCGACCGGAAGCTGCGATTAGTCGAAACAACTGTATGGGGGATGTCGTCGCGATTGGTCCACTTCACCTTGGTGCCAGCTTTTACGGTCAGCTTTGCGGGCTCGAAGGTGAAGTTGTCGATGTGAACCTCGGCGTCCTCGGCGCGAGCAGAACGCGGCACCGAAGCGGCAAACGGCAGCGTCAGCGCCAGAATGGCGCATTGTCTACGAGTGATCATGTGTCCTCTTAGCTCTGAAGCGGGCTATCGATGATGGCGAGGCGCTGCTCGTTTTGCTTGAAGGTGACGCTGGCAATGCCGAGCATCGAACGCAGCTTGGCGTCCTCGACCTTCATCGGACCTGGCGATGGCGCCGTGCCCGGCGCCGGCTGCGGGAAGGCCGTCGAGCGCGCGGTGTGGAACGTGACATTGCCTTCCACCTTCTGCATCACCTGATGGATGTGGCCGTTGAGCACTGTGAGCGAGCCGAATTTCTTGAGGTAACCGAGCGCCCGTTCGCCGTCCTGCGTGCCCCAGCCCCACTGCGGATAGACGGTCCAGAGTGGGATATGCGCAAACACGACGACCGGCTGCGAGGCCGAGCGACCCTTCACGTCTTTCTCGAGCCATTCAAGTTGCTCGTCGCCTAGATTACCGAGCCCGCCAGCCTTGAGATCGACGACATTGACTAGGCCGATGAAGTGCACGCCGTTGGCGTCGAAGCTGTAATAACCGGGGCCTTTGGTGCCGCGGCCATAACGCTCGCGATAGAGCTTGCCCTGATCCTCGTCGATGATGTCGTGCTCGCCCGGAACGTAGTGCACGTCGAGCTTGGCCTGCGAAATGATCTGGTCGGCGTCGTCAAATTCCGACGCCTTCGACAGATGTGAGATGTCGCCAGTATGGACCATGAAGGACGGCCGCGCCGGCAGCGCCTTCACGCGGTCGATCGCCTCCTGCAGCGTGCCCTTGGCATTGGGGTTGGCGGGCTTGTCGAAGCCCATGTGACTGTCGCTGATCTGGAGGAAGGTGAAACCCTTCTGCTCGGCCGCAACCGCCTCATCGACGATACCGAGTGAGCGCGGCACGCCTCCAGTTAACGTCCAGAGCACCCCCGTTCCTGCCCAGGTCATGCATTCCAACACTTTCCGACGGTTGGGGCCCGAATTGTGGTCGTGTGACATTCCAAGTCTCCCTTGCAGACAGTCGCTGCCGGGGACTAGATCGGGCCCACGAGCGGTTTATTCCCGGGCCTAAACGGCCAAAATGCAGTGAATTGCGATGAAATTCCTCGACGAGGCCAAGGTTTATGTGAAGTCCGGCGACGGCGGGAATGGCTGCGCTGCGTTCCGGCGCGAGAAATTCATCGAATTCGGCGGACCCTCGGGCGGCGATGGCGGCAAAGGCGGTGATGTTATCGTTGAGGCGGTCGATGGCCTCAACACGTTGATCGACTACCGTTACCAGCAGCACTTCAAGGCCGAGCGCGGCGAAAACGGCATGGGCAAGGACCGTCACGGCGCAGGCGGCAAGGACATCACGCTCAAAGTGCCGGTCGGTACGCAAATCTATGATGAAGACGGCGAAACCCTGCTCGCGGATCTCACCGAGCGCGGCCAGTGCATGACCATTGCCAAAGGTGGCAATGGCGGCTGGGGCAATCTGCACTTCAAGTCGTCGACTAACCGCGCCCCACGCAAGGCCAATCCCGGCGAACCCGGCGAAGAACTCACCATTCGACTGCGCCTCAAATTGATCGCTGATGCCGGTCTCGTCGGCTTGCCGAACGCCGGCAAGTCCACGTTTCTCGCCACTGTCTCGGCGGCGCGGCCAAAGATCGCCGACTATCCCTTTACCACGCTGCATCCGCAGCTCGGCGTCGTCGATATCGACCGCCACGAATTCGTGCTTGCCGACCTGCCGGGTCTGATCGAAGGCGCGCATGAAGGCACCGGACTCGGCGACCGTTTCCTCGGCCATACCGAACGTTGCCGCGTGCTGCTACATCTAGTCGACGGCACACAGGACGATCCCGACGAGGCCTATCGCGTCGTGCGCCGTGAACTCGAAGCCTATGGGCATGGACTCACCGACAAGTCGGAGATCGTG
>JAFAQJ010000050.1 GCA_019246455.1 Pseudolabrys sp. | reverse complement strand
GTCGGTGCAGGCGATCTACGTGCCGGCCGACGACTTGACCGACCCGGCGCCGGCCACCTCGTTCGCGCACTTGGACGCCACCACCGTGCTATCACGCGATATCGCGGCCAAGGGCATCTATCCGGCGGTCGATCCGCTCGACTCGACCTCGCGCATGCTGTCGCCGCTCGTCGTCGGCGAAGAGCATTACGCCATTGCCCGGCAAGTGCAGCAGGTGCTGCAACGCTACAAGGCGCTGCAGGACATCATCGCCATTCTCGGCATGGACGAACTTTCCGAGGAGGACAAGCTGATCGTCGCCCGCGCCCGCAAGATCGAGCGCTTCCTGTCGCAACCGTTCTTCGTTGCCGAGGTGTTCACCGGCTCGCCCGGCAAGCTCGTGAGCCTCGAGGACACCATCAAGGGCTTCAAGGGGCTGGTCGAAGGCAAGTACGACCATTTGCCGGAAGCGGCGTTCTACATGGTCGGCACCATCGAGGAAGCGGTCGAGAAGGGCCGCAAGCTCGCGGCGGAAGCGGCCTGAGGATCGAGGCGATGGCGCTGCATTTCGAGCTGGTCTCGCCGGAAAAGCTGTTGTTCTCGGGCGACGTCGAGCAGGTCGACGTTCCCGGAGCGGAAGGCGATTTCGGCGTGCTCGAACACCACGCGCCGCTCGTCGCGACGTTGCGTCCGGGCATCCTCACGGTGCATGCCGGCGGCGATACGCAGAAGATCGTCGTGCTCGGCGGCTTCGCGGAAGTATCGGAAAAAGGCCTGACGATCGTCGCGGACCTTGCCGACTCGGTCGAGGATTTCGACAAGCAGGCGCTCGCGACCCGCATGGCCGAAACCGAAGAGAAGATCAAAAAGACCGAGCCCGGCAACGAGCTCGACAAGCTGATCACGCGCCTCGACCACTACAAACAGGTCGATCAGCATCTTACCGGCACGGCGCTGCACTAAACGAACCCGCCGTCAGGCGGGTTTTGCGTATCTAGCGAACTCGTCGACGATGCGCTGATAGGTCTGCTGCTTGAACGGCACAACCAAGCCCGGCAGATTTTCCATCTTCTCCCAGCGCCAGTCGATGAATTCCGGCTCGTGGTCGCCACCGCCGGGCGTAAGGATGTTGATCTCGCTCTCCTCGCCGGTGAACCGCAGCGCGTACCATTTCTGTTTCTGGCCGCGGAATTTGCCGTGCCAGGCGGCGCCGACGATCTCGCGCGGAATGTCGTAGGCGATCCAGTCGGCGATCTCGCCGATCTTTTCGACCGACGTGATGTTGGTCTCCTCGTAAAGCTCGCGCAGCGCGGCCTTGTAGGGATCTTCATTCTCGTCGATGCCGCCCTGCGGCATCTGCCAGACATGGGTCGCGTCGACGTGTTCGGGTCCTGACGATCGGCGGCCGATGAAAACGAGGCCGTCGCGGTTGATAACGGTCATGCCGGCGCAGGGGCGATAGGGAAGATCTTCGAAACGAGGCATGAAGGAGTTATGCCCGCGCGACCGTGACAAATTCAAGTCACCGGATCAGGACGATTTGGCCTTCACCGCCATCGTGATCGGCACCAGGACGATACCGCGGCCCGGCACCGCCTTGGCCCATTGCGCGATGCGCGCGATCGTGCCGGGCAGCGCGGTGGCATAACCCACGGCACTGCCTTTCTCTTTCGCGGCCATTTCGAGACGCGTCAAAGCACGGTCGATTTCGACGGGCGTCGGCGTCGCATCGACCACGATGTCGGCACGCACGAACGGCAGGTTGATGCTACCGGCGACTTGCCCGGCGACACTGCGGCTCGATGCGCCGTCCTCGAACAGAATAAGGCCGCGTTTTCCGATCTCGCGCAGCGCCGGCCCCATCGCCTGTTCGGAGGCGGTGAAGCGCGAACCCATATATGTGGCAACGCCCACGTAGCCCTGCATGCGGCTCATCAGCCATTGCAGACGATCGATATTCTGGTCGGCGGAGAGTGAGGTCAGCAGCGTCTGCGGACCTGGATCGTTGTCCGGGTAGTCGAACGGCTCCATCGGTGCCTGCACCATCACTTCATGATCGCTGGCGCGGGCGCGCAGCACCAGACTCTCGAGGTCGTTGCTGTACGGCGCGAAGGCGAATGTCACGGGCGCCGGCAAGTTGGCCAGCGCGTCGGCGGTAGCGGTGGCGCTAATGCCAAGGCCACCGACAACCAACGCGATGCGCGGCGCGTCGACCTTGTCGGGCGGCAATTTGAGCGGACGCGCGTAGGCCACGGCTGGCCGCATGCCTTCGGACGAGATCTTCGGCAAGTTGCCGTGCCGCGACTGCTCGAGCAGCTTCGGGTCGGCCGCAAGCTTCTGCAATTTCGGATCGGGCGCAGCCGAACTCGACTTGCCCGGAATGACGACGTCCTGTTTCTTGCCGCTCGAGCCGTCGATGATCGTCACCGTCGTTGAGCCGGGCGGTGGCGTCGTCTCGCCAGCCTTCACAATGACAGGCATTTTATCGCCCGGCGCCGGCTGCGCTGCGGCTTCGTCCTTCACCGCGTTGGGTTTGGTGCGCGCCACGGCGATCGGCTCGCCGCCGAGCGGGTCGTCGGCCAGCGCGATCCAAGCGCCTACCCCGACGACGGAAAGCCCCAGCACGCCGGCGACGATCTGCGGCATGGCGACCGGCAGCATCAGACGCTTGCGCTTCTTCTTGTCCTTGCCGAGAGGCACGTCGAGGTCATCCGCCGCCAAAGCTAATCCCCGGCTAAATCCTCGCGAATCACGCGCGCGATTCTAGCACTGGGCTTTGGGCGACAAGTTAAGGCGCGTAAACGAATGGGGCGGCCGATCGGCCGCCCCATGCATTCAAAACTGGCTATCTTATCAATTCGGCACAGCGTTCTTGGCATTCGGCGGGAACGCCGAATTAGCCTTGGTGCCGCGCAAGAGGTCATAGGCCATGTTGAGGGCCTTGTCGTCCTTGGCGTCCGGCGGAATGTAGGACTGCGAGCCGGTCTGCTCCTTGCCCTCGTCGCCCTTGAGATGGCCGCGCAACGAAGCCTCGCCCTTGGTATCGGTCTTGGCCTTGAGCTCGTCCGGCACGTCCTGCAGCACTTCGATGTCCGGCGTGATGCCCTTGGCCTGGATCGAACGGCCTGACGGCGTGTAGTAGCGCGCTGTCGTCAGCCGCAGCGCGCCGTTGCCGGAGCCGAGCGGGATGATGGTTTGCACCGAGCCCTTGCCGAACGATCGCGTGCCGACCACGGTCGCGCGCTTGTGATCCTGCAAGGCGCCGGCGACGATTTCCGACGCGGATGCTGAACCGCCATTGACCAGCACGATCACCGGCTTGCCATTGGTGAGATCGCCGGCACGAGCATTGAAGCGCTGCGTCTCCTCGGCATTGCGGCCACGTGTCGACACGATCTCGCCCTTTTGCAGGAACGCATCCGACACCGAGATTGCCTGATCGAGCAGGCCGCCGGGATTGTTGCGCAGATCGAGCACGTAGCCTTTCAGCTTCTGGTCGCTGATTTTGGCATGGATATCGTTGATCGCCTTCTTGAGGCCTTCGGTGGTCTGCTCGTTGAACTGGGTGAGTTTGATGTAGCCGATATCGTCACCCTCGGTGTTCGAACGCACCGCGCGGACACGGATCACGTCGCGGGTGATCGACACCTCGATCGGCTTGTCCTGCCCCTTGCGCATGATGGTCAGCTTGATCTTGGTGTTGACCGGACCGCGCATCTTGTCGACCGCCTGGTTCAAGGTCAGCCCTTGCACCTGTTCGCCGTCGAGTTGGGTGATGATGTCATTGGCCAGAACGCCGGCCTTGGCGGCGGGCGTATCGTCGATCGGCGTGACAACCTTGACGAGACCGTCTTCCATCGTGACCTCGATGCCGAGGCCGCCGAACTCGCCGCGCGTCTGC
>JAFAQJ010000035.1 GCA_019246455.1 Pseudolabrys sp. | reverse complement strand
TGATAGAGAAATAGCTGATAGAGAAGGGCGCTAATTTCGGCGCCCTTTTTTCATGACTTAAAGGTCGCCATCACCGCTGCGCGTAAATCTGGCGTGATCTCAGGCATCACGCCGAACCACGCCTGAAAGGCCGGCCGCGCCTGATGCAGCAGCATGCCGAGCCCGTTAACCGTGACATTGCCTCGTCCGCGCGCCGCCGCCAGAAACGGCGTCTCCGGGGGCACATAGATCAGGTCAGACACGATCGTTTGCTTCGACAATTTGTCGAGCGAAATGTCGAGCGGCGGCTTGCCGGTCATGCCCTGATTGGTGGCGTTGGTGAGCAGCGCAACATCGGCAATCGCGCCGGCGCGCTTCTCCCAGCGCATCGGCTTGATCGCGGCGCCGAAGTCCTTAGCGAGCTGCTCGGCCTTCTCGTAGGTCCGGTTGATGAGTCTTATTTCTTTGGCGCCGCGCTCGAGCATCGCCACGATGATGGCACGCGCGGCGCCGCCGGCGCCGAGAATGGCGATCGGCCCGGTGTCCGGTTTCCACGACGGCACGACTTCCTGCACGCTCAGCACGTACCCGTTGCCGTCATTGTTGGTGCCTGACATCTTGCCATCGTCGCCGACCACGATGCAGTTCACCGCGCCGATGCGCTTGGCGGTATCGGTCAGGCTGTCGACCATCGTCATCGCCATTTGCTTGTGCGGCATCGTGAGGTTGCAGCCGCGAAAGCCGAGTGCCGGCAGACCGCGGATCGCGTCGGTCAAGCGCTCCGGCCGCACCGCGAGCGGAACGTAGCGGCCGTTGAGCTTGTATTTGTTGATCCAGTAATTGTGCAGGATCGGCGAGCGCGATTGAGAAATCGGCCAGCCCATCACGCCCGCAAGAATGAAATCGTTCGGCATCCGGCGTCCTTCAGCTTTCGCGCCGTGTTGTGGCTTATTGGGCGAATTTGAACAAGCGGTTGGGCGTGTCCCAAAACAGCTTGCGGCGCTCGGCGCCATTCGGAAACAGTAACCCGGCGAGCTCGACCAGCGGCCCATAGTCCTGTCGTTCCGGCGCGCGCAGATAAGGCCAGTCCGAAGCCCAGAGGCAGTGATCAAGCGTGAAGGCCTCGGCCAAAGCCCGCACGTACGGCCAGCAGTCCTTAAACGGATACGGCACCTGAGCGAATTTCGAATAGCCGGAAATCTTCACGTTGGCGCGGCCGGTGCGGGCAAGCCGCAGCAGCGCCGCAAAGCCCGGCTGATGCAAACCTTCCGGCGGAGTCGGACGGCCGGTGTGATCCATGAGAATCTGGACCGGTATCTCCTCGAGCCAGGGCATGTACATCAGGAGCTGGTCGTGCTCGACCTGCAGATTGAAGAACATGTCGAGCGTGGCAAGCTTCTCGATCAACGGACCCGACTTTTTATAATAGTCGTTGCCGTGGAACGTCGGATTGAACGCCGCGCCGATAATGCCCTGTCTCTGAAAATCCTTCAGCGTGTCGAGATCGGCGTCGAGGTCAATGATGGCGATGCCTTTGAAGCGACCCTCGCCATGCTTGATTGCATCGAGCATGCACGAGTTGTCGCTGCCGTAGCCGGAGTTCGGCTGCACCAGCAGCGCGTGCTCGACCCCATAGGTCTTCATTACCTGACGCAATTGCGCCGTGGTGCCGATCTCCTGCCCGCTCGGCTTGTATTCGATGCCCTTGCCGTACGGAAAATTCTTCGGATCGAAGACGTGCGCGTGGCAGTCGATCTTGCGCTCGTCAAAAATGCTCATCGCACTTTCATGTCGGGAGGGCGATGGTGCCGGCGGAGGGATTTGAACCCCCGACCACCCGCTTACGAAGCGGATGCTCTACCACTGAGCTACGCCGGCTTTGAGAAGTCCGCGTCTCAATAGTGAGACGGGACGGCTTTGGCAAGGATTCTGGTTTCCTGCCTAAAGCACAAATCTAACGAAACAGTTGCAGGAAGCGCTGCCAACCCGGCGCGCTTGGCGGCGGCACCGTCGGCTCCGGAACAGGATCGGCCTCCAGCGCCGAATCCGGGCCGGGATCATCCGGCGCATGGACCAGCGGGATCACGGGCTCGGGACGAGCGCGGTCGGAGACGCGCGTCGGCATTTTGGGCTTCGGCTTGCGGGCCGCGCGGTCGGCTTCGGCGGCCGGGACCGACGCGGGAGCCGGACGCGGCGCCAGGTCCGGTTCAATCGCCGGACGCTCGATACCGATTTCAGCCAGCGGTACGCGCCACGCAAAAGCATCGAGCTTGCCGGTCACCGGCGAGACCGGATGCCATTTATCGGCAACGACGCCATCGGCCGTCCAGGCCGGGTCGGGCGCGGCGCGCATCGCGCGCGACAGCCATTCGCGCGCGCGGCCGGCGTCGCCATGCTCGGCCTCCTCGATCTCGGCCATCAAGGTCGCGATGCGCTGGGTCGGCGCATGCAGCCGCGACTTCAGCGCCTCGCGCGCGGCGGTAAAATCGCGCGCGTCGAGCGAGGCGCGCGCCAGCGCCATCGCGCTTTCGACGTCGTCGGGAATTTTCGCCACGAGCTTCTTGACGCGGTTGAGCCGCTCGCGCGCGCTGTCGCCGGGCCGCAGGTTGGCATAGGTCTCGGCGATGTCCGGATGCGGATGCGCCTGCCAGGCGGCATCGAGAATCTTGCCGGCCTTGCGCGCTTCGCCCGCTTCGGCAAGCCGGCGTCCGGCAAGCGCCGCCGCCGGCACAAGGCCGGGCGCGAGCTTGACCGCTTCGAGCGCCAGCGCGCGCGATCGATCGCGGTCGCTGTGCTCGAGCGCCAACGCCTGTGCGGTGAGCAGAATAGCGCGCTGCCGCCGGTAGGTCGCCTTGTCGACGCTCGATTTCATCGCGTCGAGCGCTTCGAGCGCGCCGCGCCAGTCGCCTTCGGCGGAGCGATGGTCGAGCGCCGCCTGCGAGGCCCAGCCGGCGCCGGGCGCAGCCTTCATCGCTTCCTCGACGAACAGCCGGGCCGCGCGCGCGTCGTTGCGGCGCCGCGCCTCGATGTAGAGGCCGCGCAGCCCGAGAAGCTTAGTTTCGGCCCGCTCCAGCATGGCGCGGAACGCTTTCTCTGCTCCTGCAAGATCACCGTGGAGTTGCGCCGCCTGCGCGCTGAGCAACAACGCCAACGGATCGCCGGGCGACAACCGCGCGGCATCATCCGCGGACTTACGCGCCAGATATGCGTCTCCCGTCCCGATCGCGATCAGCCCGCGCGAAATCGCGAGATAGCCTTTGACCGCGCGACGATGCCGGAAAAACAGCGACACCTGATAGGGCGAGCGCCAGATCGCGCGCGCGATCGACCAGATCAGAATGGCGACGATGCAGAGTGCCGTGATCGCGGCGAGCGCCACCAGCATCGATGTATCGATGCGATAGCCGAGCCAGACCAGCGAGATTTCGCCGGGCCGGTCGACGAGCCACGCCAGGCCCAGCGCGATCAAGGCAACCGAGGCGAGAAAGACGATGACGCGGATCATCGGCGGCTCACGGCCTGTTTACGGCGCGCGTGGCGTCGGCTGCAAGCGCATCGGCGGCGGCGAGCGCCGCTTTGCGGGCGTCGACCCTCTTTGTCCAATCCTGCGCCAGCGCGCGCGCTTTCTCCGGAAGCCTCGCGATGTCGTCCGCCGCGCCGGCGACATCACGCCGGCCGGCTTTGACTTCAATGCGCGCCATCACCGCAGCCGGATCATCACCCGAGGGCTCACCAACCGGGCGCACGCGAATGAGCCGGCTCGCGTTGGCTTGCAGACGCTCGATGAAGTTACTGGATGGCGCCGCGCCCGAAGCCGCAAGCAGCGACGGCAACAGCGCCGTTAGTTCGTTCGTCAGGGTGACGTTGCTTGGAATGCCGCTCGCCGCAAATGGCGCGAGCGACGTCAGATATTTTTCGGCGGCGCCGAGGGAACGCGCTGCATCGAGTTGCGCGGCATAGCCTTGACCGTGCGACACCGCGTCGCGCAGCGTGACCGCCGCGAGCGCAAGCCGCGCCGCCTGATCGGAATTAGCGCTCTGCGCTACTTTTTCTTGCGTGGCCCTCGCGGCAGTGTCGAGCGCTTCGACACGCTTCTGCAGCGCGTCGATATTCGCTGTCGTCTTATTCAGCGTGTCGAGCGTGGTTGCGATTTCTTCAGAGCGGTGATTGAGGGCAGCCAGCGCAATGCCCATCGCCTTCATCGCGTTCTCAACGTTCGCCAGCCTCTCCTTTGTCGTCGGATCCGTTTCCGGATTTTTTATCGACTGTTCGATACGGTCGGTGCGTTCCTTGGTGCTCTGGCTCCCCGTTTCGATCTGATTGGAACGTGTCGCGAGTTCGCGCACCTGCTTTTCCAGCGCGTCTGTGCGCGCACTCGATCCATCCTGCCGCGCCGGCATCATCATCCACACGGCAAAGAGCACAACGCCCATCAGGGCGGCCCCGCCAATTCCGGCGAGCAGGCCGATGCGCAGGGCCGTCATCGCGCGCTGCTTTTCGGCCCCGGCCGTGTGCCCGGTCTCGGCAGAGACCTCTTCCTTTGGCGAAGTTGCAGGCTCGGAAACGTCGGTCGCAGTGAGATCGATGGTCGGCGCAGGCCGTTTACGGCGGGGCGTTTCGCCCGCTTTCGGTGTCGTGCGCTTGTCGTCGGCCATGAGCGCGATTCTACCGCGATTCGAGCATATCGAGCAGCGCACCCTCGTTGGGATGCGTGGCGACGCGCGTTTTAGCGCCGGCCGTATTCAGCGGCTCTGCGACCTGCGCCGACAGACACAGATGCGCCAGTGACAGCGCCTGCTCCACAATGCCGGCCGCTCGCGCGCCGGACACATAGTTCGCCGCGCTTAGCCGGGAGAAGTGCAGGACTGCGTCGATCTGACCGTTGCGCAATGCATCGATCAGCGGTTGTGGAAAGGGCACGGTCACTGCGCGATAAACCACAACGGTCTTCGCCGCGACGCCCTTGCGGTGCAATTCGCCTTCCAGATCGAACGCGCGATTCTCGCCGGCTAGATAAAGCAAAGCCGCATGGCGGTCTTTGCAATGCGCCGCGATCAGATCGGCGAGATTGCTACCATCACCATCGGCTGAAGTGACTTGGGTGAAGCCGGAATCGCGCGCAGCCTCCGCCGTGCGGCGTCCGACCACAAACACCGGCAATGGCTCCAATTTCGTCTTTTGCGCATCGTTCAATGCGCGCGCCGCGTTGGCACTGGTCATAATGACGCCGCTCCAGTCCCCGTCGAGATTCGCCGCGATCGTTTCAACTTCCATCAGCGGCGCGAGCAATGCGTCGTGTCCCTTGGCGCGCAGCGCCGCGGCGGTGCGCTCGCCTTCGGAGGACGGCCGCGTGACGGCGACGCGCATCGTCAGAAAAATCCGGCGCCGGCGCGCGCCTTGAGTTCGCGCCCGGCTTCGATGCCGATCTTGATGGCGTCAGCACGATTACCAGTGCCGGCGATGTCGCGCGCCTCGCTGCCGTCCGGCTTTGCGATCAGGCCGCGAAACTGCAGCGATGGCCCGAAAATCGTGGCGTGGCCGCTGATCGGCGTGCGGCAAGTGCCGTCGAGCACGCCGAGAAACGCGCGCTCGCAGGCCAGCGCCACCGACGTATCGGCGTGATCGATCTGGGCGAGCAGCGCCCGTGTCGTCTCATCGTTCTCGCGTACTTCGATCGCGATCGCGCCCTGCCCCGCCGCCGGCAGAAATTCCTCGACGCTCATGATGCGCGTCGCGCGATGCGCCAGCCCGAGACGCTTCAATCCAGCCAGCGCAAGTACGGTGGCATCCGCCACACCCTCGTCGATCTTGCGCAGCCGCGTGTTGACATTGCCACGCAGCAGCACGGTCTCGATGTCGGGCCGCACGCGCTTGACGATCGCTTCGCGGCGCGGCGAAGCGGTGCCGACCTTCGCGCCGCGTGGCAGATCGGCGATGCTTTTCGCGCGCGGACTGACGAATACGTCACGTGCATCCTCACGCTCAAGACAAGCCGCCAGCATTAGACCTTGCGGCAGAACGGTCGGCACGTCCTTGGCCGAATGCACTGCGAGGTCGATGTCGCCGCGCAGGAGCGCCTCCTCGATCTCCCTGGTGAACAGCCCCTTGCCGCCGGCGTCGGCTAAAGGCCGGTCCTGCACGACGTCGCCGGTCGTGCGAATCACCGTGACAGCGACGTTGTCAGCCGCGTGACCTCGCGCCACCAGCGCATCGCGCACCATGCCGGCCTGCGCCAAAGCCAGCGGCGAGCCGCGCGTTCCGATGCGCAAAAGGCCTGAGGATTGCGTCACGTGACCTCGCGATGCTAGGCCGGTTAAAGTCCGCGATCATAGGGATCGCCGGAGCCCGAATAGCAGATGGTTGTACTCGGAATCGAGACGACCTGCGACGAAACCGCCGCCGCCGTGGTCGAGCGCTTCGAGGACGGCCGCGGCCGCATTCTGTCCAATGTGGTGCTATCGCAGGTCAGCGAACACGCGGCGTTCGGCGGCGTGGTGCCGGAAATCGCCGCGCGCGCCCATGTCGAGGCGCTCGACGTCATCATCAACAAGGCGATGACGCAGGCGCAGCGCCGCTACAACAATATCGACGCCATCGCCGCCGCTGCCGGCCCCGGCCTGATCGGCGGCGTCATCGTCGGACTGACCACCGCCAAAGCTATCGCGCTCGTCAACGAGAAGCCGCTGATCGCCGTCAACCACCTCGAGGCCCACGCGCTCACCGCGCGGCTGACCGATCACACGCCGTTTCCCTACATGCTGTTCCTCGCCTCCGGCGGCCATACCCAGGTCGTCGCGGTGCGCGGCGTCGGGGATTACGTCAGGCTCGGCACCACCGTGGACGACGCCATCGGCGAAGCATTCGACAAGACCGCGAAGCTGCTCGGTCTTGGTTATCCCGGGGGGCCGCAGGTCGAGAAGGAAGCGCTCAAGGGCGACCCGAACCGCTTCGCCCTGCCGCGACCGATGGTGGGACGCCCGGATTGCAACTTCTCGTTCTCGGGGCTCAAGACCGCGCTGCGCCTCGAGGCTGAAAAAATCGCACCACTCTCCGATCAGGATGTCTCGGATTTGTGCGCTTCGTTCCAGGCCGCGGTGGTCGACGTGATCCTCGACCGCATTCGCACCGGCTTGCGCATGTTCCGTAACAAATACGGCGCGCCAACCGCGCTGGTGGCGGCCGGCGGTGTCGCCGCCAACCAGGTCATTCGCAAGGTGCTGCACCGTCTCGCTTTCGAGATCGGCACGGTCGTCGTCGCGCCGCCGCCCGAGCTGTGCACCGACAACGGCGCGATGATCGCTTGGGCCGGTGCCGAACGCCTTGCGCTACGCCTGACCGACGGGCTCGCTGCCGCGCCCCGCGCGCGATGGCCGCTCGAAGAAGTCGCCGGCGTGCAGCCCGCTGCGCCTTACCGCGCGCTCAACCGGAGCTGACATGCCGACCGGGGTAGCCGCGTTCGATCGTATCGCCGTAATAGGCGGCGGTGCCTGGGGCACCGCGCTTGCGGAAACCGCGGTGCGAGCCGGCCGCAAGGTCACGCTTTGGGAATTCGACGAGAAGAACGCGCATCACCTTACCACCGTGCGCGAAAGCAAATACCTGCCAGGCTTTCGCATTGACGAATCGATCGTCGTGACACGCGCGCTGCCGGACGCCGCCAAAGCTGACGCCATCCTGGTCGTCGTGCCGGCGCAAAAGGCGGTGCGCGACGTCGTCACCGCGCTTGAAGCCCGCATCGTCAAGGGCACGCCGCTGATCGTCTGCGCCAAGGGCATCGAGCACGGCACCCACAGGTTCATGACCGAGATCGTCGCCGAATGCGCGCCGAAGGCACTGCCGGCAATCTTGTCGGGGCCGAGCTTCGCGTCCGACGTCGCGCGCGGTCTGCCCACCGCGGTCACATTGGCCTGCAAGAGCGGCAAAACGGCGGAAGCGCTGGCGCACGCACTGAACGGCGCAACCTTTCGTCCCTATCACTCGACCGACGTGCGCGGCGTCGAGATCGGCGGCGCGGCAAAGAATGTCCTGGCCATTGCCGCGGGCATCGTTGCCGGGCGCGGGCTCGGCGCCAGCGCGTCCGCGGCGATGGTGACGCGCGGCTTCGCCGAGCTGGTGCGTTTCGGCAAGGCTTACGGCGCCAAGGCCGAAACGCTGACGGGCCTGTCCGGCCTCGGCGATCTGACGCTGACCTGCGGCGGACCGCAGTCACGCAATTTCTCGTTCGGCGCTGCGCTCGGCAAAGGCGAACCGGTCGCCAAAGCGAGCCACGGCAAGCTCACTGAGGGCGCCTTCACCGCACCGGTGCTGGTCGAAATGGCACGCGAGAAGAAAGTCGAGATGCCGATTGCGGCCGCCGTCGCCGACGTCATCGCGGGCCGCTTGAGTGTCGACAAGGCCATCGAGTCGCTACTGTCGCGTCCGATCCGGGAGGAATAAGTGGCGTACTGGTTGATCAAATCCGAGCCCGACGTTTGGTCGTTCGAGATGCAGATGAAGAAGGGCGCGAAGGGCGAGCCGTGGACCGGCGTGCGCAACTTCACGGCGCGCGCCAATCTCACCAAGATGAGGAAAGGTGATCACGCGTTCTTCTACCACTCCAATGTCGGCAAGGAGATCGCCGGCATCGCCGA
This sequence comes from Pseudolabrys sp., assembly GCA_019246455.1. Lineage (GTDB taxonomy): Bacteria > Pseudomonadota > Alphaproteobacteria > Rhizobiales > Xanthobacteraceae > Pseudolabrys. The sequence continues at coordinate 6,231 of JAFAQJ010000035.1, read as the reverse complement.
GATCGTGAAGGAGGCCTACCCCGACCCCACCGCCAAGAAAGACGAGCCGTGGGTGGTGGTCGATATGCGCGGCGTCGAAGCTCTGCCGAAGCCGGTCACGCTCGAAGCCATCAAGAAAGACCCGAAGCTCAAGGACATGGCGTTGGTGAAATATTCGCGGCTGTCGGTGCAGCCGGTCACCGAGGCCGAGTGGAAACTCGTGTGCAAGATGGGTGGGGTGAAATCATGATGCAGCCGACCAACTGGACCGCGCTTCTCGTCGCTGCGATCGCCGCGTGGATTTTCGGCGCGATCTACCACAGTCTCCTCGGCAAGGCCTGGCTTGCCGCCCAGGGCGAAACGCGCGACAGCATGAAGGCCAAGAACGCCGGCAAGTCCGGCGCCGCCAAGGCCGCACCCTTCGTTCTCTCCTTCATCGCCGAGATCGTGATGGCGGGCGCCATGCAAGGCATCCTGTTTCACACTGGCATGCAGACGATCCGCACCGGCGCGATCTCGGGGGCGCTGATCTGGCTCGGTTTCGTATTCACCACCATTCTCGTCAACAACGCCTATCCCGGCCGCCGTTTCATGCTGACCGTCATCGACGCCGGCCATTGGCTTGGCGTGCTCCTGATCATCGGCGCCATCGTGGGCTCAATCGGCTCCTAAGTCCCTGATCCTGCAACTAAAGTGGAACGTCGCCCCGGCTTGTCCGAGATCAAACCGGGGGCGCATAATCCCGTGACAAAAGGATAAAGGAGATGCGGGCCGGACCCGCATCCGCGGGAGGAGTGCGATGTCAGAAGACAAAGTTTATGGCGTGCCGTCGGACTGGGCGGCGCGGGCTTACGTCAACGAGGCCAAGTACAAGGAAATGTACGCCGCCTCGATCGCCGATCCCAACAAGTTCTGGGGCGAGCAGGCCAAGCGCATCACTTGGTCGAAGCCCTTCACCAAGGTGAAAAACGTCTCCTTCGCGCCGGGCAATATTTCGATCAAATGGTTCGAGGACGGCAAGCTTAACGCCTGCTTCAACTGCGTCGATCGCCATCTCGAGAAGCGCGGCAATCAGACCGCGCTAATCTGGGAAGGCGACGATCCGAAGGATTCGAAGACTGTCACCTACAAGCAGCTACACGCTGAGGTGCAGAAGTTCGCCAACGTCCTGAAAAAACAGGGGGTCAAGAAAGGCGATCGCGTCACCATCTATCTGCCGATGATCGTCGAGGCGGCTTACGCCATCCTCGCCTGCGCGCGTATCGGCGCAATCCACTCGGTGGTGTTCGGCGGATTCTCGCCGGATTCGATTGCCGGCCGCGTCGAAGACTGCAAGTCGGAAGTGATCGTCACCGCCGATGAAGGCATCCGCGGTGGCCGCAAGATCCCACTTAAGGACAATGTCGACGCCGCCTGCGAGAAAGTATCCGGCGTCAAGAGCGTGATCGTCGTCAAGCGCACCAATGCGCCGGTCAAGATGAAAGCCGGCCGCGACGTCTATTACGATGACGTTGCCAGGACCGTGCCGGCGGCATGTCCCTGCGAGGAGATGAGCGCCGAGGACCCGCTGTTCATCCTCTACACCTCGGGCTCAACCGGAAAACCAAAGGGCGTGCTGCACACCACTGGCGGCTATCTGGTCTACACCTCGATCACTCACCAATACGTGTTCGATTATCACGACGGCGACATCTACTGGTGTACCGCCGACGTCGGCTGGGTCACCGGCCACAGCTACATTCTCTACGGGCCGCTCTCGAACGGCGCGATCTCGCTGATGTTCGAAGGCGTACCGAATTACCCGACCAATTCGCGGTTCTGGGAAGTCATCGACAAGCACAAGGTCAACACCTTCTACACCGCGCCGACTGCGATCCGCGCGCTGATGCAGGCCGGCGATGGGCCGGTGAAGAAGACCTCGCGCCAATCGTTGCGGCTGCTCGGCTCGGTCGGCGAGCCGATCAATCCGGAAGCGTGGGAGTGGTATCACCGTGTCGTCGGTGAAGACCGTTGTCCGATCGTCGATACTTGGTGGCAGACCGAAACCGGCGGCATTCTCATCACGCCGCTGCCGGGCGCGATTATGCTCAAGCCTGGCTCGGCGACCAAGCCGTTCTTCGGCATCAAGCCCGAGATCGTCGACGCCGACGGCAAGACGCTCGAGGGCGCGACCTCGGGCAACCTGTGCATTAACGACTCATGGCCGGGCCAGATGCGCACGGTCTATGGCGATCATGAGCGTTTCGAACAGACGTACTTCTCGACCTACAAGAACAAATACTTCACCGGCGACGGCTGCCGGCGCGACGCCGACGGCTATTACTGGATCACCGGTCGCGTCGACGACGTCATCAACGTCGCCGGCCATCGTATGGGCACCGCGGAGGTCGAAAGCGCACTGGTCGCGCATCCGAAAGTATCCGAAGCCGCCGTGGTCGGATATCCGCACGACATCAAGGGCCAGGGCATCTATGCCTACGTCACCCTGATGGCCGGCGAGAAGCCGACCGAGGACCTGCGCAAGGAACTGGTGCAGTGGGTGCGCAAGGAGATCGGGCCCATCGCCTCGCCTGATCTCATTCAGTTCGCGCCCGGTTTGCCGAAGACGCGCTCCGGCAAGATCATGCGGCGCATCCTGCGCAAGATCGCCGAGGACGAGTACACCAATCTCGGCGATACCACGACACTCGCAGATCCGGCCGTGGTCGACGATCTGGTGAACAACCGGCAGAACAAGAAGCTCGCGGCGAAAGCCGGCGTGTAGGCGCTGTCAGCTTCAAACGCCCGCCTCGCTTGAGGCGGGCGTTAACGTTTTCGGTTCCATTCGTCGTCTTAACGTAAACATCAGCTTCCGCTCAGGCTCTACAATCCCGCGAATATGATCGCGCGCGGCTGGTGGCGCGTCATGGTCAAGCGGGCAATTCTGTTCATCGTCATCGTTTTCGGCGGCGCCTTCATCGTGGCCTTCGCCGCGCATTCGGCGGCGCGCGAGGTCATTGTCGAGGCGCACGGCTACGCGCCCGGCACTGTCGTTGTGAAGACGTCCGAACGCCGGCTCTATTTTGTGATGGAAAATGGCCGCGCGCTGAGTTTTCCGGTCGGCGTCGGTAAGAGCGGCCAGACCTGGAACGGCACGGCGACGATCGAAGGCAAATTCGTGAAACCCGCGTGGTCGCCGCCCGACGACATCAGACGTGAAAACCCGAACCTGCCCGACGTGATTGCGGGAGGCGCGGCCAATAATCCGATGGGCGAGGCGGCGCTCACGATGCGCGGCGGCGAATACGCCATCCACGGCACCAATAATCCGGGCTCGATCGGCGGCTTCGTCTCGCACGGCTGCATCCGCATGTTCAACCGCGACATCCGCACGTTGTATCGGCTGGTCGACGTCGGAACGCCCGTGATCGTCGAGCAATGAGCATGGACAACGCGAACACCGGGCCGATGTATCGCCTCGTGACGATTGTGGTTGCGTTCGTCGCGCTGCTGGTGCTTCTCAGCCATGCGGCGAGCGCACGCGAGACAATCGGCTATTCCGCGCCTTATCCGGCCGGGAGCATCGTCGTATACACGAACCAACGCACGTTGTATTTCGTGCTCGGCAACGGCGCGGCGGTCCGTTATCCCGTCGGTGTCGGGCGTGCCGGCATGGCCTGGCATGGCCGCGCCTTCATCGCGCGCAAGCACATTCGCCCGTCTTGGGGCCCGCCCGAAGATATCTGGATGCGCAATCCGCAACTTCCTGCAGTGATTCCAGGGGGTTCGCCGCGCAATCCGATGGGAGAAGCGGCGCTGGGATTGGACCGCGGCAATTACGCGATCCACGGCACCAACGAGCCGCGCTCGGTTGGCCATTTCGTGTCGCACGGCTGCATTCGCATGTACAACGAGGACATTCTCGACCTGTACGCGCGTACCGCGGTCGGCACGCCGGTCTACGTCCTGCCCTAGAAGCGCGGTACATCGCTCCATGGTCCGCTTGGTCCGCGATGGTCCGCGCTGTGCAGGGCGGTCGTCCGCCGGACATCCGCACGTGCGCGAGCCTTATTCCGTAGACACGCTTCCGTGTTCGCGAGACCGACACAATTCGTGGCAATGTTGCCGCAATGCCGCGTCAGCGTCTCTCTCCGCAACCTGAAGTTCCCGGCCTAGCCGCACGCCGTATCGCCGCCGACATCCTCGACGGCGTGCTCCGCCGCAAGATTGCCCTCGACGAGCAATTGTCCGGCAAAGCGGCGCATCCGGGGCTGCCGTCGCTCGCCGACCGCGACCGCGCGCTGATGCGCCGCCTGGCCGCGACCGTGCTGCGCCGGCTCGGCACGTTGCGCCATCTTGTGCTCGGTTTCCTCGACAAGGGGTTCCCCACCGACGCGCCGCGCATCGAAACGATCCTGCTGGTCGGTGCCGCGCAAATCCTGTGGCTCGACGTACCCGACCATGCCGCGGTCGATCTGTCGGTGCGCCTCGCGCAGGCCGACCGGCGCGCATCGCGCTACGCCGGTCTTGTCAACGCCGTGCTGCGCCGCGTGGCGCAGAGCAGATCCACCCTCAAAATCGACGTATCGCGCGACACGCCGGACTGGCTGATGGCGCGCTGGCGCAAGACTTACGGGAATGAAATTACCCGTGCGATCGCGGCGATGAACGGCGAAGAGCCCGCGCTCGATCTGACCGTCAAAGGCGAAGCCGAGCGGTGGGCAGATAAGGTGCATGGCCGCGCGCTGCCAACCGGCACCGTACGCACATTGGCCCACGGCTCGATCACGCTACTCCCCGGATTTCACGAAGGCGCATGGTGGGTGCAAGACGCCGCCGCGGCGCTGCCGGCACGTTTGTTCGGCGACATCAAAGGCAAACGAGTCGCCGATCTGTGCGCGGCGCCCGGCGGCAAGACCGCGCAGCTCGCTCTTGGCGGCGCACACGTGACGGCGGTCGATCGCTCCGCGCAACGGCTAGCGCGGCTGTCAGAGAATTTCACGCGACTGGGATTGAAGGCCGAGACGGTCGCAGCCGATGCGCTCGAATGGCAAGTCGGTTCGGATGCCGAGCCGTTCGACGCTGTGTTGCTCGACGCGCCCTGCTCGTCGACCGGCACGATTCGCCGCCATCCCGATGTGCCGTGGCTTAAGGGCGAGGCCGATATCGCCGTGCTGACATCGTTGCAGACGCGGCTGCTCGACAAAGCGGTCGCGCTCACCAAACCCGGCGGCATCTTGATTTATTGCGTGTGTTCGCTGGAGCCTGAGGAAGGCGAACAGCAAATCGAAGAGTTGCTCCGGCGCGACCCGCGTATGAAGCGACAACCGATCAAGCCGGAGGACGTCGCAGGCCGCGCCGAACTAATTTCTCCGAGCGGCGACCTGCGCACATTGCCGGTACACCTGCCCGATCCCGAGCCGCGCTTGGGCGGAGTCGATGGTTTCTTCGCGGCGCGTTTGTTGCGGAGCTAACAGCGAGGCGAGCGAGTGCCTACTGACCCGCAGAAGGATTCATATTCCCGCGTGTGCTGTAGTTGTCGTATTGGGTGCTGTTCGGGTTTGTCTGGTAATGCGGCGGGACGTAAGTGCCCTGATTAGTGATGTAGCCATTTGTCGAATGACTACTTGAATTTCGAGCCCCTGCCAAAGCCGCCGCCGTAGATACTGCCCGACCCGCTGCGGTAATACTGAGCAAATGCAATGCCGGTGCTCGTCAGGAAGAGCAAGAAACCCAGCGTGATTTTCTTCATCTGTCCCCCCAAGTCTCCATTTCAAAGAAGGAATTTGATCGCGCCTTTTAGTTGTGATCTAGGAAATTGGTTGTGGCGTCGCACCAATTGCAACAAATGCCATCGTTCATTTCAATAATCACTGAAATATCCCTTGACCGACGCCATATATTTCAATAGCCATTGAAATATGAAAAATGTCGAAGCCGTAGCGGCGCTGGCGGCGCTCGCGCAAGACAACCGTCTCGATGTGTACCGCCTGCTGGTCGAGGTCGGGCCCGAAGGGCTGCCAGCCGGGCAGGTCGCCGACAAGCTCAGGCTCGCGCCGAGCGCGCTGACCTTCCATTTCGATCGGCTGCGCGATGCCGGCCTCGTCACCGTACGGCGGCAGGGCCGCTCGATGATCTATGCCGCGCAGTTCGACACCATGAACGCCCTGCTCGGCTTCCTCACCGAAAACTGCTGTGGCGGCGTCTCGTGTGCGCCCGCCGTCGCCTGCAAGCCCGCGCGCAAGCGCGCCAAAATCCCGGCTTGAAAGGACA
>JAFAQJ010000210.1 GCA_019246455.1 Pseudolabrys sp. | reverse complement strand
GAGCTTGAAGCCGATCACCTCCGGCAGCACCATCGACATCGGCTGGCCGAGCATGCAGGCCTCGCCTTCGATGCCGCCGACGCCCCAACCGAGCACGGCGAGGCCATTGACCATCGTGGTGTGCGAGTCAGCGCCGACCAAAGTATCGGGATAGGCGACCTCGAAGGTTCCTTCTTTGCCGTCGGCCTTCACTTTGTCCTTCTTGGTCCAGACGGTGCGCGACAGATATTCGAGGTTAACCTGGTGGCAGATGCCGGTGCCGGGCGGCACGACGCGGAAATTGTCGAACGAGCGCTGCGCCCATTTCAAAAAGCCGTAGCGTTCCTGGTTCTGCCGATATTCTTCATCGACGTTCTTCTTGAACGCCGAGTTCGAACCGAAATAAGTGACCGCGACCGAATGGTCGATCACGAGATCAACCGGGACCAGCGGGTTGATCTTCTTCGGATCTCCGCCGAGCATCTTCATGGCGTCGCGCATTGCGGCCAGATCGACGACGCAGGGCACGCCGGTGAAGTCCTGCAGCAACACGCGCGCGGGACGGAAGGCGATTTCGTGCTCGGAGGTCTTGTCCTTCATCCACGCCGCGACCGCCTGGATGTCCTCCTTCTTGACCGTACGTCCGTCTTCATGGCGCAGCAGGTTCTCGAGCAGCACCTTCATCGAGAAGGGGAGCCGCGAGATGCCTTTGAGGCCGTTCTTCTCGGCGGTCGGAAGGCTGTAATAGGCGTACGTTTTCTTGCCGACCTGAAGGGTCTTGCAGCACCTGAAGCTGTCGAGCGATGTCATATCTGCGGTTCCATTCCCGGCCGGGGACATGAGAGTGTCTTCACGCTAAGCTGTTCTGGCCGCGTTTGTTTTTACGTGGGCGGGGCTCGCGTGAAGTTATTTGAGGCAGTGGCGGGCTTATAAGGTCTTTTTTGTCGGGATTCTAGATTGATGGAGCTTGTCGCCGACAGTCTGGCCTGCGACCGCGGGGGCCGTAACGTCTTCACCGATTTGAGTTTTTCGGTTTCCGCCGGCGAGGCTCTGACGGTCACCGGACGCAATGGTGCGGGCAAGTCATCGCTGCTGCGCATTATTGCCGGGCTTCTGCGTGCGACCTCAGGTTCGGTCCTTCTCACAGGCGGCCAACGCGACCTCAGCCTGGCTGAGCAGGCGCATTACGTTGGCCATCAAGACGCCTGCAAACCGGCGCTGACGGTCGCCGAGAATCTCGAATTCTGGTCCTGCTATCTCGGCGGCAAGATCCGATCGAACGCGCTCGATGCGGTTGGGCTCAATGCGCTGGCCGATTTGCCGGCGGCCTATCTCTCGGCGGGTCAGAAGCGCAGACTTGCGCTGGCGCGACTCATCGCCGTGAGGCGTCCGGTGTGGCTGCTCGACGAGCCGACCTCGGCGCTCGACACCGCCGCGCAGAAGATGCTCGCAGCCTCGATGAAGACGCATTTGAAATCAGGCGGCCTCATCGTGGCGGCGGCGCACGGGCCGATCGGCCTATCGCGCGCGCGTCAATTGCGACTGGGCGGCGCATGAGTCCGCTTGCTTCTCTTTTGCTGCGCGACGTCCAAATCGCGACCCGCGCCGGCGGCGGCGCGTTGATCGGCGCGCTATTCTTCCTGATCGTCGTCGTGCTGGTGCCATTCGCTGTCGGACCCGACCTCGCTCTGCTCGGGCGCATCGCGCCGGCGATTCTGTGGCTTGGTGCGTTGCTCGCCAATCTGCTGACGCTCGACCGCCTGTTCGCCACCGATTACGAGGATGGCTCGCTCGACATTTTGCTGACGGGCCGCGTGCCGCTCGAGCTCGTCGTCGCAACCAAGGCCGTGGCGCACTGGCTCACCACGGCGCTGCCGTTGGTCGTCATCACGCCGCTGCTCGGCCTCTTGCTCAATCTCGATTTCGCCGCAGCGCAACCGCTGGCATTGACGCTGCTGGCCGGGACGCCGGCACTCACTTTCATTGGCCTGATCGGCGCCGCCTTGTCCGTGACATTGCGCCGCGGCGGGTTGCTGCTCGTCGTGCTGGTGTTGCCCTTCACCCTGCCGGTGCTGATTTTCGGCGTGTCGGCGGCGAACGCGGCGATCGTTGGCCCCACGCCGTTCGGGCCGCCTTTCGCCATTCTTTGCGCGCTGACACTGGCAAGTGTAGTGGTCGGCCCGTTCGCCGCGGCGGTGGCGCTGCGCCAAGGTTTGGATTAATTGGACTGGAATAAGCGATGGCCCTGATCGATCTCGCCAACCCGACGCGCTTTCTCGCGCTCGCCAACCGGGCGCTGCCGTGGCTCGCCGCAGCAACCATCATCGCCTTTGCGATTGCATTGCCGATGGCGTGGAACGCGCCGGACGACTACCAGCAAGGCGCGACCATCAAGATCATGTTCCTGCACGTGCCGACGGCCTGGCTGTCGATGTTCGGCTGGACCGTGATGAGCGTCGCCGCACTTGGCACTTTGGTCTGGCGGCATCCGCTCGCCGACGTCGCCGGCAAGGCGACCGCGCCAGTTGGCGCCCCCTCACGTTCATCAGCCTTGTGACGGGATCGCTGTGGGGCCGGCCGATGTGGGGCACCTATTGGGTATGGGACGCCCGGCTGACCTCCGTCCTCGTCCTCTTCATCATGTATCTCGGGGTGATTGCGCTCTATGAAACGGCCGAGGATCCAAACCGTGGCGCGCGTGCCGCGGCGATCCTTACTTTGGTCGGCGCGATCAACATTCCGATCATCAAGTTCTCGGTCGATTGGTGGA
>JAFAQJ010000009.1 GCA_019246455.1 Pseudolabrys sp. | reverse complement strand
CGTCGGCTTGCGTTCGAGCCAGGTGGGCACCGGCAGCTTCTTCGAGCGGAGGAAAGCCGGATCGAATAATTTCGATTGGTAACGCGTGCCGTAATCCGCCAGCACCGTGACGATCGTTTTGCCCGGGCCGAGCTCCTTGGCGAGACGGATCGCGCCGGCGATGTTGATGCCGCTTGAGCCACCGAGACATAATCCTTCGTGCTCAAGCAGGTCGAAAATCAACGGCACCGCTTCCTCATCGGGAATGAGGTAGGCCTTGTCGACCTTGATGTCCTCAATGATCGGCGTCACGCGGCCAAGCCCGATGCCTTCGGTGATCGAGCCGCCGTCGGTCGCTTCGACTTTGCCGTTCTTGAACAGGTTGTACATGGCCGCGCCATGTGGATCGGCAACGCCGATCACGATGTCTTTCTTCTTTTCGCGCAAAAACGCTGATGTGCCGGCAATCGTGCCGCCGGTGCCGATCGAGCAGATGAAGGCATCGGTCTTGCCGGCAGTCTGCTCCCAAATTTCGGGACCGGTCGAAACGTAATGCGCCTTGCGGTTATCGAGGTTGTTCCATTGGTCGGCGAAGATCACGCCGTTCTTTTCTGTCTTCTTGAGCTGCTCGGCGAGCCTGCGGCCGACGTGCTGATAGTTGTTCGGATTGGAGTAGGGCAGCGCCGGCACTTCGAGCAACTCGGCGCCGAACATGCGCAGCGTGTCTTTCTTTTCCTGCGATTGCGTTTCCGGGATAACGATCAGCGAACGGTAGCCGCGGGCATTGGCGACCAGTGCCAGCCCGATGCCGGTATTCCCGGCGGTCGATTCAACGACCAGCCCGCCCGGCCGCAACTCGCCGCGTTTCTCGGCTTCGAGGATCATCTGGCGGCCGGCCCGGTCCTTTACGGACTGGCCCGGATTCATGAACTCGGCCTTTCCCAAAATGGTGCAGCCGGTCGCCTCGGACGCGTGTTTAAGCTTGATGAGCGGGGTATTGCCGATTGCTTCTACGATGCCGTCGCGTACATGCATTTGAAAAATCCGGCCGTTGCAATGATTTCGACCCTAGTGGAGGCGTTTTAAGCGGACAAGACGGCGAAAAATCATTCCGTACTGGCGTCTTCGGGCAGCATCTTCGCGATGCCAAACAACCTCTCGATAGTGAGATATTTGCTGCAATGTCTCGAACACAGGCGGAGCGGGAAAGGTCCTTGAAACCATAACCCGTCATTGGGAACCGGAGTTTCCCTTCATTCACCTATTTTTTCCCGCGCCACGCTAACGGTAAGGGGGGCATAACAGCATCAAACCCCCGCGTAGCGTGGCCGGCCGTACATGAATCTCGACGTCAACACCCTGTTTATGGTGACGATCTACGTGGAGGCGATCCTCGGATTGCTTCTGCTGTTTGCCTGGGTGCAAAACACGGCGATCACTGCGGTGGCCTGGTGGGGCTTTGCCTATCTCGTGCGCGCCGCCTCGATCGTGCTGTTTGGAATGTTCGGCAACGTCCCGGATCTGATCTCGATCGATTTGGCCAATGCGTTGCTGTTCACTGCTTTCGCCCTGACCTGGACGGGCGCGCGCGTTTTCGACGGCCGTCCGGCTGAACCCGTTTATCTCGTGACCGGCGCGGTGTTGTGGCTGCTGGTGTGCCGACTGCCGGTTTTGACCGAGTCGCTCGACGCTCGTGTTCTGATCTCTTCCGGCATCATTACTGCCTATACTTGGCTGACCGCCTACGAATTCTGGCAAGGCCGCGCGGAGGCGTTGGTATCGCGTTGGCCGGCAATCTTCATGCTGTTCGCGCATGGCGCTTTGTTCCTGTTGCGCACGCCGCTCATCGCGATCCTGCCGTGGTCGCCGGGCAATAACATGTTGGGCAGCGTGTGGCTCACGGTATTGAGCTTTGAGGCGCTGCTGTTCACGATCTCGATCGCATTCATCCTTTTGGCGATGGCAAAGGAACGCACGGAGTTGCGTCACCGCGAAGCCGCCCTGGTCGACCCGCTCACCGGTATCGCCAATCGCCGCGCCTTCCTGCAAGAGGCGGCGGCTCACGCCAAGCGTCACATGGGCAACCCGCGACCGAGTTCGGTGCTGCTGATCGATCTCGATCATTTCAAGTCGATCAATGACCGCTACGGTCATGCCGTGGGCGATCAGGTTCTGGAAGTTTTCGCGGAAACCGCGCGCCAGACCGTGCGCGCCTCCGACTTGATCGGCCGGCTTGGCGGCGAGGAATTTGCCGCCGTCCTCACCGACATGCCGCAGGATAAAGCGTTTGCAGTGGCCGAACGGCTGCGCGCGGATTTCGCGCAGGCCGCCGCGACGGTCGATGGCCGTCCGGTCGGTGCGACGGTCAGCGTCGGTATCGTCAATTGCGACGGGCCACTGTTCGACGTCGCCGGCCTTCTCGCGCAGGCCGACCAGGCGCTCTATTTTGCCAAAGAGCGCGGCCGCAACCGCGTTGAGGTCGCCTCGCTCGATGCCATTCTCGATCGCGCGGCCGGTACAAAGGCCGCGCCGGCTTCGGCCGTGGCTCAGAACGCCGCTTAAGTCGCAGCGTCAGCTTCGCGCGCGAGCGCCGCGAGTTCGTCACCGATAATGACCGAATACCGCGCTGCCGGATCGAGCAGGCGCAAAGCGTCCGGCAAGCTGTCGAGATTTTTCTTCGCCTGCTGGCGAGCAACATCCAGTAA
>JAFAQJ010000454.1 GCA_019246455.1 Pseudolabrys sp. | reverse complement strand
CATGTGCCACTGGTCGAAATCGATGCCGCAATCCTTCTCGATCCACGGGAAGGCGTTCTCCTGGCCGACTGCGACCAGCACGTCGTCGCAGGGGAAGAGGAGATTCGGTTCGCCGGATAGCACCAGCTTGCGGCGGCCTTTCTCGTCTTTCTCGGCGCGCACTTTCTCGAACACCACGCCGGTCAATCTGCCATTGTCGTGCTTGAATTCCTTGGGCACGAGATAATTGTGGATCGGGATGCCCTCGTGCATCGCGTCTTCCTTTTCCCAAGGCGACGCCTTCATTTCCTCGAAGCCCGAGCGCACCACGACCTGCACGTCCTCGCCGCCAAGACGGCGCGCCGAGCGGCAGCAGTCCATCGCGGTATTGCCGCCGCCGAGCACGACCACGCGGCGGCCGATCTTCGAGATATGGCCGAACGAAACTGACGACAGCCAGTCGATGCCGATATGGATATTGGCCGCGGCCTCCTTGCGGCCGGGAATATCGAGATCGCGGCCGCGCGGCGCACCGGAGCCGACAAAGATGGCGTCGTAATTCTGCCCCAGCAACGCCTTCATGGAGTCGATGCGCTGGCCCGAGCGGAATTCGACACCGAGATTGAGGATGTAGCCGGTCTCCTCGTCGATCACTGAATCGGGCAGACGGAACTTCGGAATCTGCGTGCGGATCATGCCGCCGGCTTTGGCGTCGCCATCGAACACGACGCATTCATAACCGAGCGGCGCGAGGTCGCGCGCCACGGTGAGCGAGGCGGGGCCGGCGCCGACCAGCGCGATCTTTTTGCCGTTCTTGCGTGTCGCCGGTTTTGGTAATCGCGCGGTGATGTCGTCTTTGTAATCGGCGGCGACGCGCTTCAAGCGGCAGATCGCGACCGGCTCATCCTCGACACGCACGCGGCGGCAGGCCGGCTCGCACGGGCGGTCGCAGGTGCGTCCGAGCACGCCCGGAAACACATTCGACTTCCAATTGATCATGTAAGCGTCGCTGTACCGGCCAGCGGCGATCAGGCGGATATATTCGGGTACGGGCGTGTGCGCAGGGCAGGCCCACTGGCAGTCGACGACTTTATGGAAGTAGTCGGGCGCCGAAATATCGGTGTTCTTCATTCACTCCTCGAAACGCACCCCGGAGCTCTGTCGGCGCGCGTTACGTGCGTCTGGTTCGTCCCCCGGACGCGGTTCGTTGGATCGCCCGCGATTCCGAATATAGGAATACTATTAGGTCAAAACTGCGGACGCCACCGCGTCACGGAACTTTGTTGCGCCGCAAAAGCCGATATTAAATCGCGCTTTCTGCCGCAAAATCCGTATGCTGCGCGTGGGGCGTGGGTGCGGGCGTAATCGTGTTAATGCACAATAAGACGTCGACGCCGGGGGTAACCCGGCTCCTTCCCCTGTCATGGCTTCGTGAGGCCGGGGCGGGTCTCATCGTCGCCTGCGTGTCCCTGCCGGCCTGCATCTCGGCTGGCGTCCTGGTCTATTCCGCACTTGGTTCGCAATTCGTCCCCGCCGGCGCATTGGCAGGGCTGTTTTGCGCGGTGGTCGGCGGCATGGTCGCGGCGCTCGTTCGCCGTTCGAGCTTTATCGTGACCATTCCAACGACGGCGCCGATGGCGTTGGTGCAGGCAAGTTCGACCGCTGCCGTGGTCGTGGCATTGCAAGGCGACGCCAATCTGGCGCTCCTCGTCCTGCCCATTCTGGTGCTGATGGCAGGCGCCTGGGAAATAGTATTCGCCGTCACCGGCCTGTCGCGTGTCGTTAAATTCGCGCCATATCCCGTGATCGCCGGCTTTGTCACCGGCATCGGTCTTCTGATCATCATCAATCAGGTGCCGGTGATATTCGATGAACGCTCGTTGTCGGCATTGGTCCAGGACTTGGTGTCGCTGCGCCTCGTTAATCCCGCGTCGCTTGCCTATGGCGCGTTCCTGATCGCCGTCATGATCTGGCTCGGCCGTGCCGTGCCGCGCATTCCCAATCTCTTGGCCGGCCTCGTCATCGGCTCGGCGCTGTTTCATGCCGCGCGGGTTTTGTTGCCCGGCCTCGAGCTCGGACCGGTGATCGGCAAAATTTCGATCCATTCGATCTGGTCGTGGCCGCCGGTCGAGCCGGAGGCCGTTCGCGCTGTTTCGAGCTTTGGCGTGTTGCGCATTGTCCTC
>JAFAQJ010000442.1 GCA_019246455.1 Pseudolabrys sp. | reverse complement strand
TCAAGCCGATGCCAAACACGATCTTGCCGCCCGCCATGAATCCAGCGATGCCGAGCAAAATGACGGCGGCGCTATAGAACAAAGCCAGCATCGGCCTCGTGCCCTCCTGGAACAGCCGCGCCGTCGACTTGATGCCGATCAGCGCGTCGTCTTCGCGGTCTTGGTGCGCATAGATCGTGTCGTAGGCAATCACCCAACAGATTGAGCCCGCGTACAGAATGAGCGGCGGCCAATCGAGCTGGCCTAGCATCGCGGGCCAGCCCATCAGCGCGCCCCACGAGAAGGCCAAGCCGAGCACGATTTGCGGCCACCAGGTGATGCGTTTCATGAATGGATAGATCGCCACGACGAGCAGCGACATAAATCCGCAAAAGACCGTGTAGCGGTTGAATTGCAGCAGCACAGTAAGGCCGACGAGTGCTTGCGCCACGAGGAAGATCGCGGCCTGGACAACCGTGATCTGACCGGACGGGATGGGCCGCGAGCGCGTGCGTTCGACTAACTTATCGAGATCGCGATCGACCAGATCGTTCCAGGTGCAGCCGGCGCCACGCATGACGAACGCTCCGATGAAAAACAGCAGCACGTACCAAGCACTCGGCTCGGAGCCGGAATGCATCGCCGCCAGACCGAGCGACCACCAGCATGGCATCAATAGAAGCCAAGAGCCGATTGGCCGGTCGAGACGGGCGAGACGCAGGTAGGGACGGGTGAACTGCGGGGCGAGGCCGTCGACCCAGTTGCCGGTCGCATCGGCGACGCGTCCGGCGCTGTCGGTCATTTTGCGTTGCCGAGCGGCGTGCCGGTCAAGGTGTCGAACGTGCCGCGACCAGACCTCACGTTTTTAGCGTCCGGAACCTGCGAGGTACCGAGCGCCTCGCCAAGGCTCGGGCCTAACCCGCCGGCTTGCTGTTGTGCTTTCGCCGCCATGCAAACTTTCGTGCGCATCTGAGCGGCGCCGTCCTGCTCGTGTTTCACCTGCGCGATGATTTGCGCAGGGATGCCGCAGCGCGAGGCGTTCTGCGTCACGAATTTAACGAACTTGGAATTGGCGGCGATAAAGGCGTTGAACAGCGTGCAGGCTTCCTGCGGCGTCACTTTGTGCGCGGCGGCCTCTTGAATGGCTTTGCCGCGCTTGTCAGCTTCCTGGCGCATCGGCATCAATTCGTTCATGCAGGGAGGTTGCTGCTGTTGCGCAGCCCCGTCAAACGGCGAAACGCTGACGTTGCCCTGAGGTGCGGGCCGATCAAACGGCGACTGCGCTGCGGGCGCGGCGTTCGGCGCGCGGTCGAACGGCGATTGCGATGGCGCGGCCGCCGCCGGCGGGCTCCCGGGCCAAGGCGACTGGCTTGACGATTGGACGGGCGGATTCTGTGGCCAAGGTGACGGCCCGGCCGATTGGGCGTGCGCCACGTTCGCGGCGGCGAGGACAAGAGCTGCCAGCGTGGTGGAATTGCGGAAGCGTGTTCGCGTCATGCCCATCCCGGATAGCGATTTTTGCGAGGTTAACAAGCCGGTGAATAAGTCGGGAAGGCGGCAAAACAGTTAAACCTGCAAAAAATCCCACGAGCCGCTAGGTTTGGTGGACGTAGTCGTCGTGGAAACAGGTCATTTCCGGGATGCCCCCATACGATTTCCGCAGTGCCCGGCTGTTTGTCGAGGACCGTCTCCATGCCGGGGCCGTCATCGAACTCGACGGCGATGCCGCCAACTACTTGCGCAACGTCCTGCGCCTCAAGGGCGGGGCGCCTGTCCTGCTGTTCAACGGCCGCGACGGGGAGTGGCGTAGCGTGATCAACGCAAGCGGCAAGCGGACTCTATCGGCCGCGGTCGAGGAGCAAACAAGGCCGCAGCCAGCCGCCGGTGACCTTCATTACCTCTTCGCTCCACTTAAACATGTGCGGCTCGACTACATGGTGCAGAAGGCGGTCGAGCTCGGCGTTTCGAGACTGCAGCCGGTTATTACGCGGCATACACAAGTAGTTCGCGTGAACATTGAGCGTATGCGCGCCAACGCGATCGAGGCGGCGCAGCAGTGTGGCGTGCTGGCGCTGCCGGAAGTGAAGGAAGAAGTGGAGCTCAGGATAGCGCTTGCCCATCTCGGCGCGGATCGGCTTTTGGTGTTTTGCGACGAGGGCGCCGACATTGCCGACCCGATCGAAGCGCTGATCAAGCGCCGCCGACCGCCGAGCGCGCTGGTGCCGGCCGGCGTCGAGCCGGAAATGATGCCGCTTGCGGTGTTGATCGGCCCCGAGGGCGGGTTTGCCGAGGACGAGCGCGAGGCCTTGCTGAAAATTCCCAATGTTGTGCGCCTTGCACTTGGCCCGCGCATTCTGCGCGCTGACACCGCGGCAGTCGCGGCGCTGGCGCTGGTGCAATCCGTTTTGGGCGATTGGGTCGAGCCGAGAAGCGGCTCTTAGCGCGCTTAGTAGGCGCGTTTGGCGTCGAAGCGGCAGGAGAAGCTGTAATAGCCGCCATATTGCGCGTCGACGCCGGTCGCGCGCGCCTCCTTATTGTATCTTGCGCAATGCTCGATCGCGAGATCCCGCGCGAGCTCCGGGCTGACGGAAGCATACGGGATGATGCCGCCCGTATCGTTTCCGGTCACGCCCGTGCCCGGTCCGGCGCAAGACGCCAGTGACGTTGCCAAGAGCGACAACCCAAGCGCCACACACGCCGTTGATTGAACCGACATGGGACTCTCTCTCCTCCAACCCGTAATGACGGCAAACGCAACACGTAAACGCGACGGAGGCAATACGTCGGCGACAACAAAGGCACAAACAAACACGCGAACGGGAAGTCGAAACCGCTCAAGCCACGCTCGCTCGCTTCGCCGGGTGCCCGATTCTCGGCCATCAGGCGAGGCCGGTGGCGAGCAAAGTTGTGGTCAACGGGGCTTCCGGAGTAAAAGGCCGTGATACATTGCAAATACGACACGATGGGGAATCGCCAATGCGGGCCGTTCTGATGCTTCTGGGCTTGGTTGTGCTGTTGGCGGCTCAGCCCGCTGGCGCCGCGGGCTGGCTCGAAAAGGGCATCTATATGACCGGCCCGCGCTACGACGCGGCCTTACCGGAGTGTGAGGCCGGCCTCGGCAGCATCGCGTCGAATTTTGCTACTAAGGAAGGCCGTTTCTGGAATTCCGACTTGACGATCGTCGATTTCGAGAATGTGCGGGAAACAGCCTATCGGTCTTGGGCTTCGGACACGATCCCCCGCCGTTTCTGCAGCGCCGTGGCGACGATCAGCGATGGCACCAAGCACCCGGTGCATTACTGGATCGGCGAGGACACCGCTTATGCTGGCGCGAGCTGGGGCGTCGAATGGTGCGTGGTCGGGCTCGACCGTAACTGGGCGTACAATCCTGCTTGCCGCATGGCGAAGCCCGGCGCGCCCAACCGCTGATATCCACCGCCTTTCGGTCTGCTACACTCAACTGAAGTCATCTGCGTATCCGGGGCGTTCGATGTTGCGTTGGGTCGGCCGTATCGCGGCAAGTTCGCTGACGCTGTCGGCTGTGTTGGCCGTGGCATTTGTCTTCCAGGCCCACATCGCTGCGGCCCAGAGTTCCGGGCAGGATTCGGGACTCGGTGTGTCCCATCCCGATCCTTCTGACGATCCGGGAGCGCCGAGCGCGCAAGCGCAACAAGAGCAACAAGAGCGGCGCAACGAGCCCGGTCGCTTCGACTTTTATGTCCTCGCACTGTCATGGTCGCCGTCTTACTGCGAAGCGTCGCGCGAGCGCAGCAATCGCACGCCCGATCCGCAGCAATGCGGTCCGCGGCCATATTCGTTCGTGGTGCATGGGCTATGGCCGCAATACGACCGCGGCTTCCCGTCGTATTGCCAGGTCCCGTCGCCGCGCCTGTCGCGCAATATTGTCAATGAGATGCTGGACGTGATGCCATCGCCGCGGCTCGTTTATCACGAATGGGATCGCCACGGCACATGCAGCGGGCTTTCACAGGATGCGTTCTTCGACAATGTGAGAAAGGCGCGCGCGGCGGTCAGAATTCCCGATAGGTTCGTGGCGATTGCGGCGCCGCTCGTGGTGACGCCCGACGACGTCGCCGACGCCTTCATCGCCGCCAACCCCGGGCTATCGCGTTCGGGTCTCGCGATCGCTTGCGACAGCAAACGGCTCAGCGAGATCCGCATCTGCCTCAACAAGGATTTGAGGTTCCGCGATTGTGGTGATGTGGCCCGCCGTTCCTGCCGACGCGACTCGATCGTCATGCCGCCGGTGCGCGGCGCGCGCCCGGCCTTGCTCGAACTAATTGCGCCCCATTAACCCCGTGGCGGCGCTAGCGTTAAGCGCGCCGTAACGATGTGCCGCATCGCATGCGGTTGGTTGCGGGGATAACCCCGTCGACTCTGAAATTCGTGCAAGATTCCTGTAAGGGAATTCGACAAAGTTCGCGCGGTGAAAAACGACAGGAGTGCGCGCGAACGCGCGTTGGTGCGATGGATCGTGTCAGGGACTACGGCGGTTTTGTCGTTTGGTTCATGGGCTTTGGCTATCTGGTCGGCTGGGCGCTGATACCTGACCGCGTGCAGGCGATGCCGGCCGGGATGCACGCGATGGGGCTTACCGCGGTCGTGTTCTTACCAGTGCGCGCCTGGACCTATTTCCGCGACAAGCGAAAGCCGCCAATTCAACCCCTGACCTCCTATCGTCCGGTGTGGCCGGATTCTCCACCGCGGCCGCGCATCAAGCCGCGCAACCAGTTCGGCCTGCGCGGCGTGCCACCGAAAATGCGTCCGCACTGAGCGTTGCGATCTGGCATAGTGAAGCGGCACGCACCATCGGGCTGTTCGCTTGAACTATCGCCACGCTTTCCACGCCGGGAATTTCGCCGACGTCTTCAAGCACGCCGTGCTCTGTCGCATTCTCGCACATTTGCGAGAGAAGCCGGCACCGTTTCGCGTGATCGACACGCATGCTGGTGCCGGTCTGTATAGCCTCACCGGCGACGAAGCAAATCGCGGCGGTGAATGGCGCGAAGGCATCGCGCGGCTGATGGCGGCCAGGCTTGCGCCGGAGATTGCGGCGCTGCTCGCGCCTTATCTTGATGTGATTGGCGCGCTCAACGATCGAAACGATCTTAAGGTCTATCCCGGCTCGCCGGCGCTCGTACGCGCGTGGTTACGCAACGCCGATCGGCTGATCGCCTGTGAGCTCGAGCCAAAAGCGGCAATCGCGCTCGCTTCGAATCTGCGGGGTGATCCGCGCATCAAAACGCTTGAGATCGACGGCTGGACGGCCACGTCGGCCTACGTGCCGCCCAAGGAACGCCGGGGTCTAGTTCTGATCGATCCGCCGTTCGAACGGGACGACGACTTCAGACAACTATCGCAAGCGCTTGCGGCAGCACACCGCAAATGGGCGACCGGCATCTACGCGCTCTGGTATCCGATCAAGGATCGCGGCGAACCCGACGCATTCGCTAAGCGGCTGCGCAAACTTGGCATTGCGAAAATTCTGCGGGTGGAACTTGTGGTCGCCCCGATGACCGATGCGTCGCGGCTCAACGGTTGCGGTATGATCTTGGTGAACCCGCCGTGGCGCCTGGAGGCCGAGCTTTCGGGCCTGTTACCGGCGCTTTCCGCGATTTTGGCGCAACGCGGCAAGAACCACCCGCGGGAAGCCTACCGGCTCGATTGGCTGACCGGCGAACTGACAAAGTAATGCCGCGGACACTTTCCACCGGGTGCCGGTTTGGTCTAGCGTTTCTCCGTTGGCAGTGACGTTCCGCCTCCGCAGGGGGGCCGGCGGAGTGGTGAAGCCAAGTGCACCATCGTTCTCCGATCGACCGGGATGTCCGGCCGACCGCCTTCCGTGGGGGTTGGCGCGAAATGACGTGCGGTACAGGGGAACATCTGCGATGGCACAAACTGGCGTTGTTAAATTCTTCAACACTGAACGTGGCTACGGCTTCGTGAAGCCGGACGACGGCGGACGCGATGTGTTCGTTCACATCACCGCCGTAGAGCAGGCGGGTCTGAAATCGCTGAACGAAGGTCAGAAGATCAGCTTCGACGTCGAGCCGGACAAGAAGGGCAAGGGGCCCAAGGCGGTCAATCTCGTCGTGACCGGCTAAAACCGGCACCGCTTCCAGCTATCTTGCGTGTGCTAAGACAAGCGCGCGGCCATTTGGCCGCGCGTCACGTGAAAGGTTTGTTGTCGCCATGATGGTTCTGCGTTTTGCTCCTGCTTCTCCGTTCGTGCGCAAGGTGCGTATTGCCGCCGCGCTCCTTGGTCTCGACAAGGACATCGAGCTCAGGCCGACCGACCCCGCAAAAGGTGAAGCGGATTTCTGGCGCGAGAACCCGCTCGGGAAAATTCCGGTGCTGATCGACGAGCACGGCACCCAGTATTTCGATTCGCGCGTGATCCTCGAATATCTCGATCATCGCGCTGGCGGTGGCAAAATTCTTCCTCGCGATCCCGCGGCGCGATTCGCCGCGTTGCGGCTGCAGGCGTTGGCCGACGGCGTCGGTGACGCTTGCCTGCTGCAAGTCTACGAAGGCCGTTACCGGCCGCCGGAAAAACACGTGCAGGCTTGGGTCGACATGCAGGCCGGCAAGGTGGCGCGCGGTCTCGCGGCGCTCGAGGCCGCGCCGCCGAAAATCACGACGACGCCCGATGTCGGGCAGATCGCGCTGGCCTGCGCGCTCGGCTATCGCGATCTGCGCTTCAATGGCGACTGGCGCGCCAAGCATCCCAAACTTGTCGCCTGGCTCGACAAGTTTTCGGCGCAAGTGCCGTCCTTTGTCGAAACGAAAATGGCGGCCTGATCAAAAAGCAAAAAGCCCCGGATTGCTCCGGGGCTTTTCAGTTCAAGGGAGGAATTAGAAGCGATAGTTCAAGCCGGCGCGCAACAGGCTGGCGTTGAATTTCGCGTCCGATCCGAGAACGCTGCTGCCGCGGCCAAGATCGGCATAGAGATATTCAAGCTTGCCGGTCCAGTTTTGCCACAGAGCGACTTCGACGCCGCCGCCGAGCGCCCAGCCGGCCCGCGTATTGTTTGCCGAGCCGACGCCAACAACATTGTGGTTGATATTGCCGACCGCGAGACCGCCGGTGATGTAAGGCATGATCCGCCCCGCCGCGTAACCGAGTCGGCCGCGGAACGTGCCGAGCCAATCGTTGCGTGTTTCGCAGGTCGTCGCGCCGCACGGCGCGCTACCGCGGATGTTGCTCCAGTCGATATCGCCTTCCAGGCCCCAGACGAAAGTGCCCATTTGCCAATTGTAACCGACCGTGCCGCCAACCATGCCGCCGGAGGTGTTGAAAGAACCCGCTGTGGCGAACGGAGCGGCGGAATCAGAGCGACCCCAGCCGCCGCCGCCGTTGATACCGACGTAGAAGCCGGTCCAGTTATAGATCGGAGCGACGTATTCCGGTGCCTTCGCTGGCATTGGACGGCGGGCAATATCGGCGGCGTGCGCCGAGACGGTGGCAAGCGCCATCACGCTTGCAGTTGCAAGAAGAAGCTTCTTCATTTGGGACCTCCCCACTACTGGACTCACGCGGCTCGTGTAACCGCGATCTCAGCGACACAACGCGCCGTAAAGGAGGCGGTTCCGCGCTGCAAAAGTGGCAATGTCGGGATCGCGCTAGGCTGTGGCGCCGACGCCACAAATTGGAACTGCCACAAGAAAAAAGGCCCCGGAAAATCCGGGGCCTTTGTAAGACTCATGACGCATGTTTTTAGAAACGATAGTTCAGACCCGCGCGAACAATATTGGTATTGAACTTAACATTCTGCGGAGGAGTCGCGGTGCACGACGCGCCGCAGTCGAACTTTCCGAGATCGGCGTAGAGATATTCGAGCTTGGCGGTGAGCGGCCCGGCCAGCGCGAACTCGGCGCCGGCGCCGAGCGTCCAGCCGAAGCGCGTATCGCTTGCGCCCGGGAAGCCGGTGGTCGAAGCCTTGATATTGCCGTAAGCGGCGCCGCCGGTCACGTATGGCAAGAAGCGATTGAAGGCATAGCCAATACGACCGCGCGTCGTGCCGATCCAGTCATTACGCGTTTGGCACGAGAAGGCGCCGCAAGCCGCGCTGCCGCGGATGCTGCTCCAGTCAATGTCGGTCTCGAGACCGAGCACGGTCTGGCCAAACTGCCAATTGTAGCCGAGCTGGCCGCCGACGAGAGCGCCGCTGACATTGAAGCCACCTGTGGTCGGAACGCCATCGAACGACGAACGGCCGAAACCGCCACCGGCATTGAGACCGATATACGCACCGCTCCAATTGTAGGTCGAATACACAGGAGCTTTCGTCGGCATCGCCCGGCGAGCCATGTCCGCCGCGTTCGCCGAACCCATTCCTGCGATCATCGACAACACGCCGATGCCCGCGACAACAAAACGCTTCATCCAATCCTCCGTAACAAATCATGCGCCCCAACGAAGCCGCGCAAAATATTCAGAACGTGCGCGGTGTCTAGTGCAGGGAAGTCACACAACGACTCAAGTTGTTGAGTTCACTCGCCGAATTGTCGCCATCATTCGTCACGGTTTCGCCAAAAGTTTGTTACCGAAAATTTTTCGTGCGGCGTGCGGCGACATCAAGTTTTTTACGCGCAACAAAAAAACCCCGGAGTGGATCCGGGGTTTTTGCAGCGACGTTTGAACCGATCAGAAGTGGTAGTTGATCCCGAACCGCAGCAAGTTCGATTCGACGCCATTCTTGACGCCGGTGATCGAATAACTGCGATCGCTGAGATCGACGTAAAGATATTCGACGCGCGCGCTCCACGCCGGATTGAGTCCGACTTCAACGCCGACGCCCGCGGTCCAGCCGCCATGGGTCTTTGATTCATCGAGGCCGGCCAGCGTGCCCTTGACGCCGCCGTAAGCGAGGCCGAGCGTCCCGTAGAACAGGAAGTTGTTGTAGGCATAGCCGGCGCGGCCGCGCAGCGTGCCGAACCACGGGTTTGCAAACTTCCACGGCGCGAAGGTGTCGTCGGCGCCGGAGATCTGGATATCCGTTTCGCCGCCAAACACGAAAGCGCCGTTCTGCCAGTTGTAGCCAATCTGGCCGCCACCCGCGATACCCGCGGGCCGCGTTGGATTGTTGGTGGTCTCTCCCCACTGATAGCCGAGGTTCAAGCCGGCATAGGCGCCCGACCAGTTGTAGATCGGTGACGCCACCGGGCGCTGCGAATAGGAGCCGCGCGGAAAGTCGGCAGCGCTCGCCGCGTTCGCCGCCAGGACGGCGGCCGCCGCCGCGAAAATCGTCTTACGCATCACACCCTCCACTCAACACGCCGCACGATGAGAAGCGGCTTTCAGAAAAACCCTGGCCGTCATGCGCGAGGCGCGCATAGAAACCGCCGTTGTGTGGGGGATTTATCGGGCCTTTTAAGTTAAACGGTGATGAATCGCTAACAATGCGCGTGCCCGAACGATGCCTTATCCCTAAGGGACTCTGAACGGCACGGGCATTTACCATGCGCCCTCACGATGCATTTACTATATGCGCAGCGTGAATACCCGTAGCAAACTCGGCACATGAACGGCGCGAAGAAAGACATCGATCCATCGACCGATCTGAATGAGGTCGATGAGGAAGCGGCGCTGCCGGAACTGGAGACCGATCTCGATCTGGACAAGGCGTCGGGGCCGCTCGCGGCTGGCCGTGCCGCGATCGCGCGGTTCGGCAAGCTCGCGCCGTCTAAGCCCGGTGTCTACCGCATGATCGACGCCAAAGGCGACGTGCTCTACGTCGGCAAAGCGAAGAACATCAGGAAGCGCGTCACCGCCTACACCCGGGTCGGCGCGCATGACTCGCGCATCACCCGCATGATCGCCGCGACCGTGACGATGGAGTTCGTCACTACCGCGACCGAAACCGAGGCGCTGCTGCTCGAGGCGAACCTCATCAAGCGCCTGCGGCCGCGCTTCAACGTCCTGTTGCGCGACGACAAGTCGTTCCCCTACATCCTCATCACGTCCGACCACTGGGCGCCGCAGATTCTCAAGCATCGCGGCGCGCGCAGCCGCAAGGGCAGCTACTACGGACCGTTCGCTTCGGTGTGGGCGGTCAACCGCACCATCAACGCGCTGCAGCGCGCGTTCCTATTGCGCTCGTGCTCGGATTCATTCTTCGAATCGCGCACGCGGCCTTGCTTGCTGCACCAGATCAAGCGCTGCTCGGCGCCGTGCACCCAGGAGATCGACTTCGCCGGCTACCAGACGTTGGTGCGCGAGGCCAACGAATTCCTGTCGGGCAAGAGCCAGGCCGTGAAGGACGAATTGGCCGCCGAGATGGAGCAGGCGGCCAACGCCGAGCAATTCGAGCGCGCCGCGATCTACCGCGATCGCCTTGCCGCGTTGTCGGCGGTGGTTTCGCATCAGGGCATCAATCCACGCGGCGTCGAGGAAGCGGATGTGTTCGCGGCGCACCAGGAAGGCGGCTACACGTGCATCGAGGTGTTCTTCTTCCGCACCGGCCAAAACTGGGGCAACCGGGCGTATTTCCCCAAAGCGGACCGCGTGCTCGCCGCGGGTGAGGTATTGTCGGCGTTCATTGCGCAGTTTTATGACGACAAGCCGCCGCCGCGGCTCATTCTCGTGTCGCATGACTTCGAAGAGCGCGAATTGCTGGGAGAGGCGCTCTGCACCAAAGCCGGCCGCAAAATCGAGATCGCGGTGCCGCAG
>JAFAQJ010000082.1 GCA_019246455.1 Pseudolabrys sp. | reverse complement strand
GATTTTCGAAAGCCTGAGTTCTCGCTGGCACAGTTAGCCGCTGCCGATGCCTTGCGGATCACGGTGGCACAGGGCGGCTACACCGTGTCGCTGCTCGACGGCGTTACTGGCTCCGGCAAGACCGAGGTTTATTTCGAGGCGGTGGCGGAAACAGTGCGGCGTGGCAAGCAGGTGCTGATCCTGATGCCGGAGATCGCGCTGACGTCGCAGGTGCTCGACAGATTCGCGCAACGCTTCGGCACACGGCCGGCCGAATGGCACTCGCAGTTGTCCCCACGCAAGCGTGCGCGGACCTGGGCGGCGGTTGCGGCCAACGAAGCGCAGGTCGTAGTGGGCGCGCGCTCGGCGCTGTTCCTGCCTTACGCCGATCTCGGCCTGATCATCGTCGATGAAGAGCACGATCCGGCTTACAAGCAAGAAGACGGCGCGCATTATCACGCTCGCGATATGGCAGTGGTGCGCGGCACAATCGCCAAGATTCCAGTGGTGCTCGCGTCGGCGACGCCGTCCGTCGAATCTGTCGTCAATGCGCGGCGCGCGCGTTACCGGCATCTGCATCTGCCGGACCGGTTCGGCGGCCAATCGATGCCGGCGGTCGAGGCCATCGACCTGACGCGCGAGGGTCCGCCGAAAGGCCGCTTCATCGCGCCGCGCCTGGCCGAAGCCGTAAAAATCGCGCTGGAGAAGAAAGAGCAGGCGCTGCTGTTCCTCAACCGGCGCGGTTTTGCGCCGCTGACGTTGTGCCGGGAGTGCGGCTATCGCTTTCACTGCCCGAATTGCGACGCCTGGCTGGTCGATCATCGCTTCAAGCGAAGGTTCGTCTGTCATCACTGCGGCTTTTCGATGCCGCCGCCGGCCGCCTGTCCAAAATGCGAGGCAGTCGATAGCTTCGTCGCCTGCGGCCCCGGCGTCGAACGGCTCGAGCACGAGGCCGCCGAGCTTTTTCCCGGGGCGCGGACGCTCGTTCTATCGAGCGACCTCGTCGAGTCTATGGAGCGGCTGCGGCAGGAGCTCGATGACGTCGCCGAAGGCCGGTTCGATCTCATCATTGGCACGCAGCTTGTCGCCAAGGGTCATCATTTCCCCAAACTCAATCTGGTCGGCATTGTCGACGCCGATCTTGGGCTCGGCAACGGCGATCCGCGCGCGGCGGAGCGCTCGTTTCAACTGCTGCATCAGGTCGTGGGTCGCGCGGGGCGCACTGAGGGCTTCGGTCAGGGGTTCCTGCAAACGCATCAGCCGGAGCACCCGGTGATGCGGGCACTGATCTCAGGCGATCGCGACGCCTTTTATTCGAGCGAGATCGAATTGCGCGAACGCACGCATTATCCGCCGTTTGGCCGTCTCGCGAGCCTCATCATCACGGCGAACACGCGCCACGAAGCCGAAAGCTATGGCCGCGCGCTGGCGTCGGTAGCGCCGGCCGACGACAACGTGCGCATCCTCGGACCGGCCGAGGCGCCGATCGCGGTGGTGCGCGGCCGGCACCGGTTCCGATTGCTGGCCAAGGCGCCGCGCGAATTCAATCTGTCGGGCTATCTGCGCGAATGGCTCGGCGTCGCGCCAAAGAAAAAGAACAACCTGCAGCTCACCGTCGACGTCGATCCGCAGAGCTTCTACTAGGCAGCGGTGGCGCGCTTGCGCACGAACGACAATGCGATGTGCAGGAGGATTCCGGCGACGATGCCGACCAAGAGATTGATAAAGATCGTCAGCAGAAAAGTCGCGAGCAGGACCGCTGTGTCGGCATTCTTCGCGACCAGCATCGACCAGACTTCTTCCTTCTCCGCCATGTTCCAGGCGACGACGATGAGCATCGCCGCGAGCGCCGCGAGCGGGATGAGCCCGACCAGCGGCGCGGCGACCAGCAGGAACACCAGCAGATAGAGACAATGCAGCATGCCGGACATCGGGCCGCGCGATCCGGCGCGAACATTGGTGGCGGTGCGCGCAATCGTGCCGGTCACGCAAATGCCGCCGAAAGCGACGGCGGCGATTTGCGCGATGCCTTGCGCGCTGAGCTCGCCGCTCGAGCGATGTCGCGCGCCGCTCATCTTGTCGGCGACCATCGCGGACAACAGCGATTCAATCGCGCCGAGCAGCGCAATCGTGACCGCATCAGGCAACATGACAATCGCCTTTTCCATGCTGAAGGCGGGTAGCGAGGGTGGCGGCAGCGAACGTGGCACGTCGCCGAACCGCGATACGATCGTCGCGACTTCGGGATGTAGCGCGACGCACAGCGCGGTCGCGGCGGTAATAGCGATCAGGAACGAGGGCCATTCCGGACGCAAGCGGCGCACCAGCAGGATGGCGCCGGCCGTCAGAGCGGCGATAGCCACGGTCGCCCAATTGATTGTCGTCAGCGCGGCGCCGAGCGCGGCGATTTTCGGGATCAGCGCCGTCGGCTCGTGCTCGACCTTGAGGCCGAGCAATTCGCTGATTTGGCTGGCGGCGATGATGACGGCGATGCCGACGGTGAAACCGACAATCACGGCGTGCGGAATGCGGCGTATGAGGACGCCGATGCGTAGGACGCCAGCAACGATCATAATGACGCCGGCCATCGCGGTGGCGAGCGCCAGCCCGTCATAGCCATGATGCTCGACGATACCGGCGACGAGGCCGATGAACGCGCCGGCCGGTCCACCGATCTGAAAGCGGCTGCCGCCGAGCAACGACACAAAAAAACCGCCGGCGATGGCGGTGTAGAGGCCCCGCTCGGGCGAAACGCCCGAGGCGATGGCAATTCCCATCGACAGTGGCAGCGCCACGACGGCGACGGTGAGGCCGGCGATAGCGTCGGCGCGCAGATCGCGCCAGCCGTAGCCTTCTTGCCAGACGGTGACGAGTTTGGGGACGAGACTGGGCATTGCTCGAGTGTATGGAACTCAGGATAAATAACGGTAAGCGAACTAAACCGCCTTGATAAATCGCAAGGCAAGCCGGGAAAGCCCAGTCGCCGCAAAATCTTAGCGGCTGTCAGGATTCTGTTATAGTAGCGCAAAGCGGGGGAGGGACGGATGGCTTCTGGCTCCGGGTGGCGCATTTTGGGCGGGCTGGCCGCGCTAGTGGCGTTGGCGGGCTGCGGCACGGTCGGCTTCGACGCGGCGTCCTACCAGAGCGCGGTTCAGCTCAAGTACGAAACGCTCACGCTGGTCGATCAATCGAGCGGCCGCTACAACAAGACCGCGGCTGAAAGTCTGCTCGCCAAATATGCCGCCGCCGTGGACGCACCGGCGAAGAGCGGACCCAATGCGGCGATCGCCGACCAATGGGCGGCGATCCGCGATCCCGGCGGCGTTTCGGCCGGCAATCTGATCCAGACCTGGAAGACCAAGGGCCCGATTCCGCCAGCGCGCCGCGCCGAACGCAAGCGCATGATCGCGGCGCATTTCGATCGCCTGATCTGTCTGGAGTCGAACCGCCAGTCCGGCGAAAGCTGCGACAACGTCGGCTCGGGTGCCGAAGCGCCGATCTCGCCGATCATCGACACGCCGCGGGCGGCCGCCAAGCCGGCGCCCAAGCGCAACGCCAAGCCTGCCGCCGAGCCGCCGGGCGACGAGCCGGAGATGGAAACCGAGCCGCAACCGGCCGATGCGGCGAAGCCGGCGCGCTAGTTATTCCGGCATTTCAGCGCGTAGCGTCGCCTTCTCGCTTTTCTGCAACAGCACGCACGCTGCCGCGGCGAAGATCAGGGCGAAGCCGACGATGTCGGTGAGCGTTGGTCGCTCGCCGAGAATGACAGACGAGCCGACGACGCCAATCACCGGCACGAGGAGCGAGCCGAGCGCAGCCGTCGTCGCCGGCAGCCTGGCGATGATCGTCCACCACAGAAAATGCGCGAGGCCGACGCCGAACAGGCCGATGAACAAAATCGCGATCGCATACTCAATGCCGATCGGCCAGACGCGCGGGTAGCCGTCAAAGACAAACATGCCGATCGCGATCAGCGCCGTGCCGAACGTCAGTTGCCATGCGGCGTTGGTGAGTGGATCTACATTGAGCTTCGCCCACTTCACGTAGACGGTCGCGATGGTCCAACCGAACGCGCTGCCGAGCGCTAAAAATACGCCGAGCGGCAGCCCGGCGGCGAACAATGGTTCGACGAGGATTCCGAGACCGGCGATGCAGAGCGTGAGCGCGACGATGCGCACTCGGTTCAATTGCTCGCCGAGAAAGAGACAGCTCAGCGCCGTGGTCCAGATCGGCATCGAGTAAGTGATGATGACGACGCGTGAGGTCGCACCGTTCAATTGCGCGAAGGCCGAGCAGATATTGAAGAATGCGACATTGAAAAATCCGGCAATCGCGATGTGCTTGAACTGCGCTCCGCTTACCGCGAGCTTGCGTCCCGACAGCGGTACGGCAATCAGCAACGCCAATGCGCCGATCCCGGTGCCGACGAAGCGCAGGCTCCACGGCGGAACTTCGCGCAGCGCGACCGCCGCCGCGATCCAGTTGAAGCCCCAGGCGAAGGCGAGCAACAGAACCAGCAATTTCGCGCCGGTCGCAGCGTCGCGCTGCCACGCCCGCACCCGCGGTGTCGATTTTTTCATGTCGTGTCGCCCGGCAAGGGCCGCCACGCTAACGGCGTTGCCCCACCCATGCGAGGCATTGCTGCATTGAAAAATGCGCGGTTCTGCGGGGGCTTGCCGCACTTTTCGGCGGGGCGGCGATGTTGCACCGCGTGGGTCGCTGTGTTAGCAAACCGGCGATTTTTCGGGGGGTGACGCGCCTTCACCGCGGCCTTCGGAGATCGGAATTCCCTCTTGGATTCCAGCAACTTACGCCGCCGGCCCCACGACGGTCTGTGGCGTTGGGGCAGTGAAAGAACGGGCGTCAGGTGGCAGGCGAAGATCCCCTCATTTCCGGTGCGGCTGGGCGTTACGCACACGCGCTGTTCGAGCTTGCGCTAGAAACCAAGTCGACCGACGCCGTCAAAGCCGATCTCGATAAATTCGATACCATGGTTTCGGAGAGCGCGGATCTCGGTCGGCTCGTGCGTTCGCCGGTGTTCGGCGCCGACGAGCAGCTCAAAGCGCTCAGCGCCGTTCTCGACAAGGCCGATATCAACGGGCTCGCTGCCAATTTCCTGCGCGTGATCGCTTCGAACCGTCGCCTGTCGATGGCGCGCGAAATGATCCGCGCCTATCGCGCGCTGGCCGCCCGCCACAAGGGCGAGGTCACAGCGCAAGTCACCGTCGCGGAGAAACTCAGCGACAAGAACCTCGACGCGCTCAAGAGCGCGCTCAAGAACGTCACCGGCGGCAAGGACATCGACTTCGACGTGAAGGTCGATCCGGCCATCATCGGCGGGCTCATCGTCAAGGTGGGCAGCCGGATGGTCGACACTTCGCTGCGCACCAAACTCAACTCGATCAAGATTGCGATGAAAGAGGCACGCTGATGGACATCCGCGCCGCAGAAATTTCCAACATCCTCAAAGAGCAGATCAAGAATTTCGGCCAGGAAGCCGAGGTCTCCGAAGTCGGCCAGGTGCTCTCGGTCGGCGACGGCATCGCGCGCGTCTACGGACTCGACAAGGTGCAGGCCGGCGAAATGGTCGAGTTCGAGAACGGTACCCGCGGCATGGCGCTCAACCTCGAGAGCGACAACGTCGGTATCGTTATTTTCGGCGCCGACCGCGAGATCAAGGAAGGCCAGACCGTCAAGCGCACCGGCGCGATCGTCGATGTGCCGGTCGGCAAGGGTCTGCTCGGCCGCGTGGTGGATGCGCTCGGCAATCCGATCGACGGCAAGGGCCCGATCAAGGCCGATCACCGCGCCCGCGTCGACGTCGAAGCGCCGGGCATCATTCCACGTAAGTCGGTGCATGAGCCGATGGCGACCGGGCTCAAGGCAATCGACGCGCTGATCCCCATTGGTCGCGGCCAACGCGAGCTGATTATCGGCGACCGTCAGACTGGCAAGACCGCGATCGCGCTCGACGCCATTTTGAACCAGAAGCCGCTCAATGCCACCGGCGACGAAAAGATAAAGCTCTATTGCGTTTATGTCGCGATCGGCCAGAAGCGTTCTACGGTGGCCCAATTCGTGAAGGTGCTCGAAGAGCAAGGCGCGCTGGAATATTCCATCGTCGTTGCCGCGACCGCGTCCGATCCGGCGCCGATGCAGTACATCGCGCCGATCACCGGCTGCACCATGGGCGAATATTTCCGTGACAACGGCATGCACGCCGTCATCATCTATGACGATCTGTCGAAGCAGGCGGTGGCCTATCGCCAGATGTCGCTGCTGCTGCGCCGCCCGCCCGGCCGCGAAGCCTATCCCGGCGACGTGTTCTATCTGCATTCGCGCCTGCTCGAGCGCGCCGCGAAACTCAACGAAGATAACGGCTCGGGCTCGCTGACGGCGCTGCCGCTGATCGAGACGCAGGCGAA
>JAFAQJ010000077.1 GCA_019246455.1 Pseudolabrys sp. | reverse complement strand
TCGGCCCGAACGGCGCGGGCAAGACAACGCTCGTCAATCTGTTCACAGGATTGCTAGAGCCGACCTCGGGCGAAGTGTTGTTCATGGGCAAGAACATCGCCGGCGTAGGCCCGGTCGAACTCGCCGACCGAGGTCTCGCGCGCGCCTTCCAGCTCATCCAGATTTTCCCGCAGCTCACCGTCGCCGAAACCATTGCGGCCGCCGCGGTATCGCGGCAGAAAAAACGTTGGCGGCTGTTCGGCAACCTCGCCGCCGACAAAGCGATAATGGATAGCGTGGCCGAGGTCGCCGATATTTTTGGGCTGCGCCATCGCCTCGAAACCGTGTCATCCGCGTTATCGCAAGGCGAGAAAAAGCTGCTTGATGTCGCGTCGGCCTTTGCGCTCGATCCTCAAGTGATCTTGCTCGACGAACCGACTTCCGGGGTTTCGACCGCCGACAAACACGGAATCATGCAGACTTTGGTCGCGGCGGCCAAACGCGCCGGCATCAAGGGCATCGCGCTGGTCGAGCACGACATGGATCTGGTGTCGGCCTATTCGCACCGCGTGATCGCGCTGTCGGAAGGCAAGATGCTGGCTGATCTTGCGCCCGACAAATTCTTCGCCGACGCGCGTCTCATCGAAACCGTGATCGGCAAGAGGAAGACGCACTAATGCTAGTCGTGCGCGACCTCACCGTCGACATTCAAGGCAGCCGCGTCCTGCGTGCCGTCTCGTTCGACGTCAATCCGGGTGAGCTCGTCTGCTTGGTCGGC
Organism: Pseudolabrys sp.; assembly: GCA_019246455.1. GTDB lineage: Bacteria > Pseudomonadota > Alphaproteobacteria > Rhizobiales > Xanthobacteraceae > Pseudolabrys. Next base: position 3,837 of record JAFAQJ010000077.1, on the reverse strand, counting down.
CGCAACGGTGCCGGCAAGACTACGACGTTCCGCAGCGTCATGGGTTTCCGCAAGCCATCAGCCGGCACGGTCGAGTTTGGCGGACGAAATCTTCTCGGCCTGCGGCCGTTTGAAATCGCGCGGCTTGGGATTGGTTTTTCGCCGGAGGAGAGCGAAGTGTTCGGTGAGCTGACGGTCGCGGAAAACATCGCGATGCCGACCTGGGTTTGCCCGAGCGAGCGCAGCGCCGAGCAGCGCATTGAAGAGGCCTACAAAGTTTTTCCCAAGCTCGGGCGCTATCGGGAGCGAGGCGGGCAGGCATTATCGGGTGGTGAGCGCAAAATGGTGTCGATTGCCCGTGCGCTGGCGCTGGGGCCGAAGCTGCTCTTGCTCGACGAGCCGACCGAAGGTCTGTCGCCGGCGATCGTGCCGTCGATCGTCGAAGGGCTCGCGCGCATGCGCAATATCGGGCAGGCGGTGTTCATCGCCGAATCGAACATCCATCACGTTCCGGAATTCACGGATCGACTCTATGTCATCGAGCGCGGCGAGATTATCTTCGCGGGGCGGCCGGAGGCCGCACGGCGCGATGCCGCGGTGGCGCGGGTGATCGAGGGAACCGGGGTCAAGCAAGGGGCATTGTAAAGCCAAGCCTATGGTGATAGATGCGTGATATATCACAGAGCGGTCGGCCGCGGGTGAGGAGAGACGACGATGATCAGCGAGCGCCAGATTGCCTTCCGCGAGGAATATCGGTCCCGCATCATGGGCTGGTATGACGGCTACTTTCATATCCTCATCATCTACGCGATGGGCGCCGCCGCCTTTTATGTCTACGTCGAGCACATCCATAACGTGACCTGGCTCGAATGGCTGACCGTGCCGGTCACATTCCTCTTCACCAACCTGTTCGAATGGTTCGTGCATAAGTTCGTCATGCATCGCCCGATCAACATCAAGGGCCTGCGCGCAATCTATGAGCGCCACACGCTCAACCACCACCAGTTCTTCACCGACGACGAAATGCGCTTCCGTGACCACAAGGACTGGCGCGTCACCGTGTTTCCGCCTTACGCGCTCGTCGTCTTCATCCTGATGTCGATCCCGGCAGCGATGGTGCTCGGCAATGCGTTCACGCCGAATGTCGGTTGGCTGTTCATGTGCGTGACCAGCGGCATGTATCTGATCTACGAGTTCATGCACTTCTGCTGCCACGTCGAGGAGAACGCCTTCGTGCGCAACTGCCCGTTCGTCAACACGCTGCGCCGTCATCACACCGCCCACCACAATGCGCGACTGATGATGGAAACCAACATGAACCTGACGTTCCCGATTGCCGACTGGCTGTTCGGCACGTCGGATCTCGACCGTGGCCTCGTCGGCACACTTCTCAACGGCTACGACACCCGTTATCTCAAGAGAAACCTGCGCGGCCGGCCGCGCACGCCGGACGAAGCGGCTGCCGCGCCGATCGGCGCCCACTAAAGAGGAGCCGCACCATGCCCAATGACGTCAAGGCGGTCGTATCGGCGGTTGTTCTGGTCGTTGCCGGAATCCTCGCCTGGTGGGGCCGCTCCCCGGTCAGCGACATGCCCACCGCGGTTCTGTTGACCGCGGTCTTCATGGTGGTGGCGATGTGGATCTTCCCCGAGGCCGGGGTGAAAAAGGGCGACCTCAAAAAGGTCCGCTAGAGAGCAACGGCTGCCCATTATTCAGGCGGCCTGTCCGGCCTACCTTTGTTTTTCGCCGGCTTTGGTTAGGCGACGCAGGATGCTCGGCGTCTTCGACCTTTGGCGGATATGCCTTGCGGTACTGCACAGGGTCGTGATTCAACCCCATGAAAGAGATGCTAGGCACTGATTTCAAACCGGTATAGCCTCCCTGCAAAATAAGAATAACGGCAGTTCAACAGGGAGGAATGCTGCAATGGCATCCAAGACTACTCGCAGAACCGTATTGAAAAATGCGGCTCTCGCCTCGGCGGCCTTGATCACCGCGCCTTACGTGCGCGGCGCTTATGCGGCCGGTTCGTTATCGCTCGGCGTCTGGGACCACTGGGTACCCGGCGCCAACAACGCGCTCACCAAGCTCGTCACTGAGTGGGGCGAGAAAAATAAAGTCGAGACCAAGATCGACTACATCACCTCGCAGGGTGAAAAAGACAAGTTGACCGCCGCCGCCGAAGCGCAGGCCGGCACCGGTCACGACATCATGTCGCATCGCGACTGGAACATTCAGATCCACCAACGCCTCCTCGAGCCGCTCGATGACGTCATCGCGCAGCTCATCAAGCAGTATGGTCCGATCTCGCCGGTCGCCGAATATCTGGCGAAAATCAAAGGCAATTGGCGCGGCGTGCCGACCGCGGTCGGCAGCCAGGTCAAGCCGTGTTGCTCGCGCGTCGATCTCTACAAAGAGCACGCCGGCATCGACATCATGGATATGTTCCCGGCCGACGAAGCGAAATACGACAAGGCCAAAACCGACAAGTGGACCTGGGACGTCTATCTCGATGCGGCGCAGAAGCTGCACAAGGCCGGCTTCCCGGTCGGTCTGCCGATGGGTCAGACTTCCGACGCGGTCGATTGGGTCGGCGCGTTGTTCAACTCGTATGGCGCCGTCATGGTCGACGAGAAGGACAACATCAAGATCAACTCCGCCGAAACCCGGCAGGCATTGGAAATGGCGCGCAAGATCATGGAAGTCTCGCCACCGGAAGTGTTTGCCTGGGACGACGCTGGCAACAATCGCTGGCTCATTTCGGGCAAGGGGTCGGGCATCATGAACCCGCCGAGCGCCTGGGCGGTCGCTAAGCGCGACAATCCGAAGGTCGCCGAACAATGCTGGACGCATGCCATGCCGAAGGGCCCGAAGGGCCGCTACGTTGGGCAGCTCCCGCAATTCTACGGCCTGTGGAGCTTCTCGAAGAACAAGTCGGCCGGTAAGGATCTCCTGCTGCATCTGTCGCAGAAGGAATCGATCGCCCAGCTCGTTGAAGCGTCGGTCGGCTACGACTTGCCGTCGTTCAAGAGCATGTACGATCTGCCGACCTGGAAGACCGTCGGTCCCCCGGTTGGCACCGTCTACAGCTACCCGCCGCGCGGCGACGAACTGACGTCGATGGCCGGCGCCCCGGCCCGCTCGGAAGTTGGCGCCCAGATCTACAATCAGGCGATCAACACCGTGATGATCTCCAAGTTCTCGCAGGGCAAGGAGAAGCTCGACGATGTGATCAAGTGGGCGGAGAAGGAACTCGAAGGCACGTTGCGCGCCTGAGGGTTTCGCTTCGCACGAAACGAAAAGCATGCCGGCCGCGTTGGCCGGCATGCAGCAACTTCCCATAGCCGGTAGGGCCGGTCCTCAGGGGCCGGGTCCATCCATTAGCGAAGAGGGGTCGGCCTGTGGGGGCCGAATGCGCCGGAATGGCTGACACGGTTCATACCTGGAATCCCGCGCTAGACGCCGCGCCCGCGCGGCGAACCAGCAAAGTGCAGAAGTTCCTGCGCCGCCGTTCGACCATCGCGCTCGCGATGTGCCTGCCACTGATGACGGTGATCGGCGGCCTCGTGATCTATCCGGCGTTCTATTCGATCTACCTGTCGATGCTGAACAAGGCGCAGACCCGCTTCATCGGGCTTGGCAATTTCGCGTTTCTGCTGTCGCGCGACGTGTTCTGGATGGTGGTCGAGCAGTCGGCGATCTTCGCGCTCAGCGCCGTGTTCTTCAAGGCCCTGATTGGGCTTGTAACCGCGCATCTCGTCAATAATTTGCCCAGCAAGGGCCAGCGCAAATGGCGCGGCATGCTGCTGGTACCCTGGGTCATTCCACTTGCCCTGTCGACACTCGGCTGGTGGTGGC
>JAFAQJ010000331.1 GCA_019246455.1 Pseudolabrys sp. | reverse complement strand
TCGTTGTAGTCCGCAAGGGCAAGGAAGAGACCAAGACCGTCAAGCTGGGTCGGCTCGAAGACGGCGAGAAGCAGGCGGCGCTCGCCAACAACAAGGACGACAGCGCCAACGCCCCGGAAGACAAGAGCGTGGTTCAGAAGGCGCTCGGCCTCAACCTCGCCAACATGTCCGATGAGTTGCGCAAGAAGTACAAGATCAAGGACAAAGTGAAGGGCGTCGTGATCACCGGGATCGATCCAGGCTCGGCCGCTGCCGAGAAACGCCTGGCGCCGGGCGCTGTCATCGTCGAATTGCAACAACAGCCGATCGCGACCGCCGCCGATTTCATGGCCCGGCTCGACAAGCTCAAGAAGGAAGGCAAGAAAGCCGCCGTGTTGCTCGTCGCCAATGGCGATGGCGACACGACCTTCGTTGCGCTCAGTCTTCAGTAATGAGGGCTAGGGCTGCTTCTTGCAGTCTTTCATGAATTTGAAGCGCTTGGTGCCATGAAGCTTCTGCTCCTTGGCCTTCTCGCGGCAAGCCTCGTTCTTCTCGGCCTTTTCTTCGCTGGCAGCAGCGATTTCGCCCGGGCTTTTCGGCTTGGCCGCCGATTGAGCGAAACCGGCTTGCGTTCCGGCGAGAGCCAGACTGGCGACCACGATCATTCCCACAGTGCGCATCGTATTTTCCTCAATATCCATGCCCCGCGCCGCTGTACGACGGGCCGATGCCAGTTTTATGACAGGACGAGTTCGTCTTCGCCGTAGCCCTGCACATAAAGAAGTGCGGTGAGGTCGTTGTGATCGATCCGCGTGGCCGCCGCTGCTGCCACTTTCGGCTTTGCGTGATAGGCGACACCAAGACCCGCCAGCACGATCATGTCGAGATCGTTGGCGCCGTCGCCGATCGCCATCGTGTCCTCGCGGGGAAGTCCGCGGTTGTCTCGCAACTCAATCAACGTGTCGACCTTGCTGGTGCGGCCGAAGATGGGCTCCTCGACGCTGCCGGCAAGCTTGCCGTCTTCGATGACAAGCCGGTTCGACCGCGTTTCGTCGAAGCCGATCATCTTCGCAATGCGAGCCGTAAATAATGTAAAGCCGCCGGACACCAGGCAGGTGTAACAGCCATTCGCTTTCATGGTTGCGATCAGCGGCTTGGCGCCCGGCATCAGCGTGATGCGCTTATCGATGATTTCGTCGACTACCGAGACGGGCAAGCCTTTGAGTAGCGCGACGCGCTGGCGCAGCGCCGGTTCGAACTCGATCTCGCCGCGCATGGCGCGTTCGGTAATGGCGGCGATTTGCGGCTTGACGCCGGCGTAGCCCGCCAGTTCGTCGATGCATTCCTGCTCGATCATGGTCGAATCCATGTCGGCCAAAAACAGCTTCTTTTTGCGGTTTGCGGACGGTTGAACCACCACATCGACGTCGGGCAGCGTCGCGCGTAGCCGGCCGGTCAACCCACGTTGGTCGAACGCACCATCCGCGCTAAAGGGAATATCGGCGGCGATCCGGCCGGCCAGCCATTCCGGCCGCGCCGGATCGGGCAGGATCGCTTCGGCGCGTTCGATCGCTTCGCTGTCGAGCGCGGGTGCGATCAAGGTGGCGACATGGGTGCCGATGACGGACATCGTAGGCCTGGGGTTAAGGGCGCCGTGCTTATTGCAGGGCCGACCGCGAGCGGCAAGTCGGCGCTGGCTCTCGCCGTCGCGGAAAAACTTAACGGCACCATCATCAATACGGATTCGATGCAGGTCTACTGCGACCTGCGCGTCATCACGGCGCGGCCGAGCGAGGCGGAGGAAGGTCGTGTGCCGCACCGGCTCTACGGCCACGTTGATGCGGCGGACAATTATTCGATCGGCCGCTGGCTCAAGGACGCCGGCGATGCCTTGCGGGAAGCGGCGGCGCAAGGCCGCGTGCCAGTCTTCGTCGGCGGGACTGGACTTTATTTCAAAACGCTGACTGGCGGGCTCGCCGCGGTGCCGCTGACGCCGCCGCAAATCCGCGCGGCGCTGCGCGAACGGCTGCAGCGGGAAGGGATCGCTGCGCTTTACGCTGAACTCGGCCGGCTCGATCCCCAATCCGCGCAACGGCTGATGCCAAACGATTCATCGCGCATCTTGCGGGCGCTCGAGGTGCTGCAAGCGACCGGGCGCTCGTTGCGGGACTGGCAAAAAGAAGGCATGCCACCTCTGGTGGATGCCGCGAGCGCCGCCAAGGTATTTCTCGTGGTCGAGCGCGAGGAACTGGTGTCGCGCATCGAGAAGCGGTTTGACACGATGCTCGGCGCCGGCGCCCTTGAGGAAGTGCGGGCGCTGGCCGCGCGGGCGCTCGATCCAATGCTGCCGGCGATGCGCGCCCATGGCGTTCCGTGGCTGATCCGGCATATCAACGGCGAGATTTCGATCGATGAAGCGGCGGCGGGCGCCAAGATGGACACGCGGCGTTACGCCAAGCGGCAGGCGACGTGGTTTCGCAATCAGATGCAAGATTGGCCCGCGGAGCCGCCCGAAATCGCCCTCAACGGCCTCGAAAAGCAGCGCGACATGGTCTAGACTAGGGTTTCTTCGCTTGACCGACCAACGAACCGCCTCTATAAGCGGCGCAACGAAAATTCGAGTAGAGCCGATGTCGCGCAATATTATTACTCTTGTAGTTGAGGTTCGGACGCGCTGCGGGTAGCCCCACAGGCTTCGCATGACGTGTCCGAACAGGCCCCTGACCGGGCCTTTTTTATTATTGGCGCAACCGACTGAGTGAGGGATGACGATGACGCAACAAATGACCGGCGCCGAAATGGTGATCCAGGCGCTCGCCGATCAGGGCGTGAAACATCTGTTCGGCTATCCGGGCGGCGCGGCGCTGCCGATTTATGACGCGCTCTTTAATCAGACCGCCGTGCGGC
>JAFAQJ010000445.1 GCA_019246455.1 Pseudolabrys sp. | reverse complement strand
GCCTGCACCGCCATACCAAAACCATCCCAGCCGGCGAGTGATTTGTCTTGCAGGACACGACCGACCACTTCGATCGACAACTCGAGCCGGTCGGCCTCTTCAGCATCGACCGTAAAATTGAGATCGTAGGATTTCGCCGCGCGGGCCAGATCGAGCACACGAGGCACCAGCTCCTTGAGCACGCGCTCGCGCGAAACTGCCTCATAGCGTGGATGCAGCGCCGACAGTTTAACGGAGATGCCGGGCCTGGCCGGCAGGACGGCATTGCCGGCCCGTCGGCCGATCGCGTCGATTGCGGCAGTGTAGGACGCAAAATAGCGACTGGCATCAGCCGCCGTGCGCGCCGCCTCTCCCAGCATGTCGAACGAGTAACGAAATTCGCCGTGCTTGCCGGCGAGATCGAGCGCCTCGTGGATTGTCTGGCCCAGCACGAAATGCGAGCCGAGAAGCCGCATGGCTTGCCGCGTGGCGGTGCGAACCGCCGGTAAGCCGAGGCGCTTCACCAGCGCCTCGACAATACCTTCCGGCGTCTCGCCGGATTGGATGATCCGCGCGGTGAGCCCGAGCGTCCAGGCGGACGCTGAAACCAGTAACGCGGTCGAGCGTCCGTCGTGTCGCGACCAGTCGCCGGCCGAGAGCTTGTCCTCGATCAAGGCGTCGGCGGTGTTGCTGTCCGGCACCCGCAGCAGCGCCTCCGCCAGCACCATCAAGGCAAGGCCTTCTTTGGTGGACAGCGCGTAGGCATGTAGGAAGTCCTCGACGCCGCCCAGGCCACCGGTCCGGTTCCGGATCGTTTCGATCAGCGTCGTCGCTTCCCGATCGATACGGGTCTCGGCGACGGCGGCGCGCAACGTTTCGGCGATGAAGCGCGCGGCGAATCCCTCGTCTACGCCGGCGTAAGGCGCACGAAACACCGGAATGTCATTGGCCGTGGACACGACGGCGATTGTAAATGCAACGGCCCTGCAACGCGACCGCATTAACAACGTTATGCCTGCAGCACCGGGGTCGCTTGAAATGCGCAGCGGCGTGGCCTTTGATGAATGAGGTCACTTGTGATCCGCCGAAAGAAACTCCGCATGATCCCGCAGACGGCAGGCGTTCAACTCAGGATATTTTGCGCCAGCGTCTTCGCGTTAGGATGCATGGCGGCGTCATCCCTCGCCGCCGATCTGCGCGTCGGCTTGGCGCTCAACTTTCGAATTCAAGGACCGGCTGCGCCCTATTTCATTGCGCTCGATAACGGTTATTACCAGGTTGAAGGCTTGAACGTCCGGATCGATGTGCTCGCGAACTCAACGGATGCCATCGAGCGCGTGGTTTCCGGCACCGCCGATGTCGGCGTAGCCGACCTCAGTGCCTTGATCCGTTATCGGGATGCCCAGCCCGATGCTCCAGTGAAGGCGATCTTCATCGTTTACAACCGCCCGTCCTTCGCTGTCGTCGCCCGCAAGAGCCGCGGCATCGCCTCGCCCAAGGATCTCGAAGGCAAACGATTAGGTGTGTCGGCGAGCGGCTCGACATTCTCCTATTGGCCGATCTTCGTCAAAACAACCGGGATCGATGAGGCTAAAGTCACGATCGAAAACATCGGAATTCCCGTTCGTGAACCGATGCTGGCCGCCGGACAACTCGATGCCGCGACCGGAATGGCACTTGAACTCGTCGTTGGATTGAAGGAACGCGGCGTGCCGCCCGACGATATCGTAGTAATGCAGATGTCCGACTACGGCGTCGAACTCTATGGCGACGCCGTCATCGTCAATACCAAGTTCGCGGCCGAACACGACGGTGCCGTCAAAGGCTTGCTGCGCGCGATGCTCAAAGGGCTGAAAGATACCGTGCGCTCACCAGCGAATGCGGTGGCATCGGTCTTGCGACGCGACGACAGTCTCGCCAAAAGTACCGAAACCGAACGGCTCGTGCTCGCCATCCGCAGCAACATTCTCACCAGCGAAGTGAAGGCGAACGGTTATGGGGCAATCGATCCGCAACGTTTCGCGCGGGTGGTCGATCAGCTCGCCATTGCCTACCGATTCAAATCGAAGAAACCTACGCCGGAGGACGTCTTCGACGCGTCCTTCTTGCCATCCGCTGCCGAGCGGCGCGCGAATTAGGACGCCGCGCCGCCGCCACCGGCCGCCGCGCCGCCGACATTCTCAGCCTTGTTAAAGGCGGCGCGCACCGTCTTGTAGGCATAGAATTCGGTCTGGTCGCCACGCGGCCGCAAGGCTGGCGCGATTTCGTCCGCCAGCATCAGCAGCGATTCCGGCGCGCCCTCGCGCACGTAGATGCCTGCATACATATGCGGGAGCGCCGGTAGCGGGGCGTTCTCCCACTCTGAAAGCTGGGTAAGCCGCACACGGCCTTTGGTCATCACCATCGTGCCGAGGCCGGCATCGACGCAGGCGGATAACGTCAGCACGGTCGAAGCCGTCGCGATCAGTCGAGATTCCCGGCCCTTTTGGCGCAAGGCCTCAACGCCGGCGCGGTAGCACATGCATTCGTTGCTGAATGCCAGCATGGGTACCGCTCCCCGGTCATCAATCTTGGTCGCACCGCTGCGAACCCAAACCAGTTGATCCTTCCACTGATGGCGCGCGTCGGTCGGCTCTTCGTGCGACAGCGCGACGACAATGTCGACCGCGCCTTCGCGCATGTCCTTTAGAATCTGCGGCGCCGCGCCGGTGAACATTCGGAAGTTCAGGTCCGGATAACGCATCGACAGCTTCTTCAGCGTCCACGGCAGCAGGGGGCCAGAGAGATCGCCGGGAAGGCCGATACTGATGCGGCGCGCTTCCGGTCTCGGCTCCGCAACGTTCAAGATTTGGTCGTTGATTGACAGCATGCGGCGGGCGTGGCCGACCACGGCGTCACCATGTGGCGTGAGACTTACGCCAGGAGCGCTGCGATCGAACAAATCGGTGCCGAGAATAGATTGAAGGCGGCGGATCTGCGCGCTGACCGCGGGTTGCGTGACGCCGAGCGATTGCGCGGCTTTGGTGAAGCTTCTGAGATCGACTACCGCGATTAACGTGCGTAGTAGGTCGGTCGGAATATTCGTCATCATCCGTCGAACCCCCTTGCGAGTCGCAGCTCGCGCAAGCAAGGCAAACTGTAACATATTCGACCCAGCCTGCAATTTGGCTGACGCCGAATTGTTTGAGGGCGAACGATGGGTCAGTCGACCGCGGAACTCAGCGGATCCGTTCGAGAATGCTGACGTAGTTCGCGACGGCCGCGCCGCCCATGTTGAAAATGCCGCCGAGCTTGGCGTCCTTGATCTGCAACTCGCCGGCGGTTCCGGTGAGTTGCATCGCGGTCAGCGCGTGCATGGAAACCCCGGTTGCGCCAATCGGATGCCCCTTGGCTTTGAGGCCACCGGATGGGTTGACCGGCAATTTGCCATCCTTTGCCGTCCAGCCCTCTTTGATGGCGCGCGCCCCTTGGCCTTCGGGCACCAGGCCCATCGCCTCATATTCGATGAGTTCGGCGACGGTGAAGCAGTCGTGCGTTTCGACGAAAGACAGGTCGCCGAGCTTGATGCCAGCCTGTGCCAGCGCTTGCTGCCAAACCTGACTACAGCCCTCGAATTTGAGGATGTCGCGTTTGGCCATCGGCAGAAAATCCTGAACGTGAGCCGCGCCGCGGAACGCGATCGCCTTGCGCATCCGCAGCGCTGTTTCGACGTCGGCAAGCACTACCGCCGCCGCGCCGTCGGACACCAGCGAGCAATCGGTCCGCTTCAGCGGCCCCGCGACATACGGATTTTTCTCGCTTTCGGTGCGACAGAAGTCGTAGCCCAGGTCCTTGCGCATCTGTGCATAAGGATTGCCCACGCCATTCTTGTGATTTTTCGCCGCGATCATCGCCAGCGCATCGGACTGGTCGCCATATTTCTGGAAATACAGCCCCGCGATCTTGCCGAAGATTCCGGCAAAGCCGCCTTCGATGTCGGCTTCGTCGCGCACATACGACGCCTTGAGCAAATTCTTGCCGATCTCGGGCCCTGGCGTGGTTGTCATCTGCTCGACGCCGACCACCAGCGCGATTCGCGCGGAACGTGATTCGATCGCCTTGATCGCTTGGTGGACGGCGGCGGAACCGGTCGCGCAGGCGTTTTCCACACGCGTCGCGCGCTTGAAACGCAAATCGGGCGAGGCCTGCAGCACCAGCGCGGCGGTGAAATCTTGCGCCGAAAATCCCGCATTGAAATGACCGAGGACGATCTCGTCGACATCCTTTGGCGCAACGCCGGCGTCGGCCAATGCCTCATTCGCCATTTTGACGATCAGGCTTTCGACTGTCTCACCGTTTAGTTTACCGAAAGGCGTGTGAGCCCAGCCAACGATACAAGCGGTCATGACATGCTCCTCAGGGCACACCCTTGAAACGGTTCTTGCCGAACTTTGGTCGTTTTCGTGAGGCGAATGAGGGAAACCATACCACTGGTTGGAGAAGACTTTGCCTCACATGTCGGGCTTCGATAGCGTATTATCGCCGCCGTTGGAACTCGGCGCCGCGCGCGCCCTTGGCAGGATTTAAAATCGTGATCTGTCATCCGGGCCGCCGCGCCTGTGTCTTGGCCTTCGGGCTTGCCGCCCTGCTGTCATTTGGCAGCCGAGCCCATGCCGAGGCTCAATTATTAATCGAGGCGTCCACCGGCAAGGTGCTGCACGCCGAGAACGCCACCTATCCGTGGTATCCGGCGTCCGTCACCAAGCTGATGACGATCTACACGACGCTGCGTGAGATCAAAACCAATCACGTCAAGTTCGATACCCTCCTGACCGTCTCGAAGAATGCGGTTGCCCAGGCCCCGACCAAGATGGGGTTTGCGCTTGGCACGCGCGTCACTATCGACAATGCGCTCAAGATGCTGATGGTGAAGTCGGCAAACGATATGGCGGTGACGCTCGCTGAAGGCGTCGGCGGCTCGATCGAGGGTTTCGCCGATCTGATGAACGCCAATGCCGCGCGGCTCGGCATGACGCAAAGCCACTTCGTCAATCCCAACGGTTTGCCGGCCGATAATCACGTCACCTCGGCGCGCGACCTCGCGATTCTCGCCCGCGCGCTGATCACCGAATTCCCGCAATACGATTTTTATTGGCACATCCACTCGATCCGATACGGCAGTCGCGTCTATCGCAACTATAATTCGTTGCTCGACCGCTATCCCGGCGCGGACGGGATGAAGACCGGTTTCATCTGCGCGTCCGGCTATAACCTCGTGGCTTCAGCGACCCGCAACGGCCGCCGCCTGATCGCCGTCGTGCTCGGCGCCTATTCGGGCGGCGTGCGCGCCCAGAAAGCCGCGGCGCTGCTTGAACGCGGCTTCAACAGCGGCGGATTGTCGTGGCTGACGCCGTCGCTCGGCACGGTCGATGCGCTGGCGCCGGTCGATGCACAACCGCCGAATTTGCGCGACGAAATGTGCGGCGGACATCGGCGCAAGCCGGCCTCGGAAGACAATGACGAGGATGACGACGCGCAGGCGAGCAAGGACGCGACGCCTGGCAGTGACAGTTCGGCGCTCGCTTACAGCATCAAGACCGGCATCACGAAATTCGTGCTCGGTCCGGCGGTGGAAACCGAAGAGCCGATCCGCGTGTTTACCGGGCCGGCCGATAATCCCGACACCGTCGAAAAGACGGTCGCAGCGCGCGCGAAGACGAAGAAGAAGGTGGCTGCCAAGAAACCGGACGGCGATGCCGCGAAACCTGCCGCTAAACCCGCCGAAAAACCTGCCGCAGACAAGGAAAAGGTTGCCGCCAAGCCGAAGAAGAAAGTCTCGACGGCGACGCAATGAGCGAGGCTGAAGATCGCAGCCGCTTGCGTTCTCCGCCGGAGCCGATCCCCGTCACGGTGCTGACCGGTTTCCTCGGTGCTGGCAAGACCACACTGCTAAATCGTGTGCTGACAGATCCTGCGCTGGCGGACACCGCCGTCGTCATCAACGAGTTCGGCGAGGTCGGACTCGATCACTTATTCGTGCGCAACGTCAGCGACAACGTGGTCTTGCTGCAATCGGGGTGCTTGTGCTGCACGATGCGTGGCGATCTGGTCGATGCACTCGAAACGCTGTTGCGCGATCTCGATAACAAGCGTTGCACGTTCCGCCGCCTCGTCCTGGAAACAACCGGACTCGCCGACCCCGCACCGGTGTTACACACCGCGATGGCGCACCCCTATCTCGTGATGCGTTACCGCCTCGACGGCGTCGTCACAGTGGTCGATGCGGTCAACGGTTCAGCCAGCCTCGATGCGCACCCGGAAGCGGTTAAGCAGGCGGCAATGGCCGACCGCATCGTGTTGAGCAAGACCGATCTGGCAGAGCCAGCACAGATCGAGACACTGAAGGAGCGGCTCCGCGCACTTAACCCTGCCGCTACCATCCTCGATAGGGCCAAAGGTGAAGCGACCGCGCAACGGCTTCTCAATTGCGGTCTCTACGATCCCGGCCGCAAGATCCCCGACGTCAGGAAATGGCTGAAGGAAGAGGCCTACGCCGACGCACACCGCCATCACGATCATCACCACGACCGCAATCGCCATGACGATCATATCGCCGCCTTCGCGATTACGACCGAGGGGGCGATCCCCGCAGGAACACTCGAGATGTTCCTCGAATTGCTGCGCTCGTTGCACGGCCCGAACCTGCTGCGCGTCAAAGGCATCGTGAAACTTGCCGAAATGCCCGATCACCCCGTCGTGGTCCATGGCGTCCAGCACATATTCCATCCCGTATCACGGCTCGAAGCCTGGCCGGACGAGGATCGGCGCACGCGGCTGGTCTTCATCACGCGCGATCTTGATGAAAAGACAGTGCGCGACGTGTTTGACGCTTTCCTCGGCGCCGTCGCGCCCGACCGCCCCGACAAGGCTGCCCTCACCGACAATCCGCTGGTGCCGTTCGCCCGTTCGTGATGCTGCGTTGCACGATTGCGGTGTTGCGTGGCCTTGCTTACCGCGTCGGTTCGCCGGATGCTCAGAAATAAAAGCCGCAGTCAGCGTCACGGGGAAAAGTTATGGATCGCATCTGGCTACGCCATTATGAACCCGGCGTGCCGAGCGACATCGACCCCTCGACCATCCCTTCGCTCGTCACTCTGATCGAAGACAGCGTGCGCCAATATCGCGATCGGCCGGCCGCGGCTTTCATGGGCCGGAGCATGTCCTATGACGAGTTCGATCAGGCTTCGCGCGCGCTTGGCGCGTTCCTGCAAGGCCAAGGTCTATCGCGCGGCGCGCGCGTTGCGCTGATGATGCCGAATTGCCTGCAGTATCCGGTAGCGATCGCCGCGATACTGCGGGCGGGCTTCACCGTGGTCAACGTCAATCCGCTCTACAAACCGCGCGAGCTCGAATTCCAGCTCAAAGATTCCGGCGCCGAAGCCATCATTGTTCTGGAAAATTTTGCACATGTCGTCGCGGAAACGTTGCCGGCAACGCCGCTAAAGGTCGTTATCGTGACCGGGCTTGGCGACCTGCTGGGAGCGAAGGGACTCGTTGTCAATTTCATCGTGCGGCGCGTCAAGAAACTGGTGCCGGCGTTTTCTTTGTCACAAGCGGTCCGTTTCAACGAAGCCATCAAAGCGGGACGCCGGCGCGGGCTCGATCAGATCGGCATCGGACCCGACGATATCGCGTTCCTACAATATACCGGCGGCACGACCGGCGTCGCCAAAGGAGCAGTGCTGACGCATCGCAATCTGATTGCCAACACCCTACAGGTTGAAGCCTGGGACAAGCCGTCGCTGGAGCGGCCGCCGAAGGTCGAGCAAACTATCATCGCCACGGCGCTGCCGCTCTATCACATCTTCGCGTTGACCGGCTGTTTCCTATTTGCGCTGCGGGTAGGCGGCATGTGTGTGCTTGTTCCGAACCCGCGCGACCTTCCGGCGTTGATCGGTGAGTTGCGCAGGTACAAGATAAATGTCTTCCCGGCGGTGAACACGCTGTTCAATGCGCTTCTCAATCATCCCGATTTCCAGAAAATCGACTGGAGCCTGCTCAAATGCGCGGTCGGCGGCGGCATGGCGGTACAGCGCGCCGTGGCCGATGCCTGGATCAAGGCGACCGGCGTGCCGATCATCGAAGGCTACGGTTTGTCCGAAACATCGCCGGTTTTGACCTGCAACCGGACCGACATCGTCGAGTGGACCGGCACTATTGGTTTACCCTTGCCATCCACCGAAATTTCGATCCGCGACGATGCCGGCACCGAGGCGCCGCTGGGCGAACCGGGCGAAATTTGCGCCCGCGGACCGCAAGTGATGCGCAGCTATTGGAATAAGCCGAAAGAAACCGCGCTCGTGACGACACGGGATGGTTTTTTCCGGACTGGCGATATCGGGGTCATGGACGATCAAGGCCGTGTCAAAATCGTCGACCGCAAGAAGGATATGATCGCCGTCTCCGGCTTCAAGGTATTTCCTAATGAGGTCGAGGACGTGGCGATGTCGCAAGGCGGCGTACTCGAGTGCGCCGCTGTCGGCGTGCCGGATCCACATTCGGGTGAAGTCGTAAAATTGTTCGTCGTCAAGAAAAGTCCACAGCTGACCGAGGACGAGTTGCGTGACTTCCTGAGAGCGCGGTTGACGCATTACAAACAACCCAAGCAGATCGAATTTCGCGCTGAATTGCCGAAAACCAATGTCGGCAAGATTCTGCGCCGCGAATTGCGCGCGGAAGTCACCGCGCCAAAAGGCTAGTCATTGCCATGCAGGATCATTCGCCACAGGCAGCCAACAACATCCGCTCCGCAGCCGAAATTGTCGCGTTCTGGCGCGACGCCGGTCCGGACAAATGGTTCGACAAGAATGCCGGCTTTGATGCCGTGATCCGCGCGCGCTTCCTCCCGACCTACGAGGCGGCGGCCGCCGGAAAGCTCAAGGGTTGGGAGAACACCGCCGAAGGAACGCTCGCGCTGCTAATTCTGCTCGATCAATTCCCCCGCAACATGTTTCGCGGCGATCCGCGCGCGTTTGCGACGGACGAAATGGCCCGCGCGGTGACGGCCAATGGTATTCTCCGCGGCTTCGACGGCCAGGCTGGCGATCTGCGGCAATTCTTTTATGTGCCGTTCGAGCATTCCGAAGATATGGCAGATCAGGAAACCGGCATCAGGCTCTACACGGCAGCGGGCGATACCGAAGGACTGAAGTGGGCGAACCTTCACGCCGATATCATCCACCGGTTCGGACGTTTTCCTCACCGCAACAAAGTGCTAGGCCGCACGACGACGCCGGAGGAACAGGCCTTTCTTGACGGCGGCGGCTTTGCCGGCTGACGGCGCGCTGCTAGCGTCGTGGCGATGACAGACTTCCACGGCGTCTTTCCCTATCTCGTGTCGCCGCTCGATACGTCCGGACGTATCGATACCCGTGTGCTCGGCAAGCTGTGCGACGATCTGATCAAGGCCGGCGTCTATGGCCTGACGCCGCTCGGCTCGACCGGCGAGTTCGCCTATCTCGATCGCGATCAACGCCGCGCCGTCGTGCAGACCTCGATCGAGGCAACCAACAAAAGAGTTCCGGTCGTTGCCGGCGTATCGTCGACCGCGACGGCCGACGCGGTGGCGCAGGCGCGCGATTATCAGGCGCTCGGCGCCGACGGCATTCTCGCGATCTGCGAGGCCTACTTCCCGCTCAAGGATGCGCAGATCGAAAGTTATTTCCGCGCCATCGCCGACGCGGTCGATATCCCGGTCGTGCTCTACACCAATCCGAATTTCCAGCGCAGCGACCTGACGCTCGATGTCATCGCAAAGCTCGCGACGCATCCGCGCATTCGCTACATCAAGGACGCCTCCACCAACACCGGGCGACTCCTGTCGATCATGAATCGCTGTCCGGACCTGTCGGTGTTTTCGGCGTCGGCGCATATTCCGGCCGCCGTGATGCTGATCGGCGGCGTCGGCTGGATGGCGGGCCCGGCCTGCATCATCCCGCGCCAGAGCGTGCGGCTCTATGACTTGTGCAGGGCGCAGCGCTGGCCGGAAGCGATGGAGCTGCAGCGCGACCTTTGGCGCATCAATGAAGCCTTCGCCCGTTTCAATCTGGCGGCCTGCATCAAGGCTGGCCTCCAGATTCAGGGTTACGCGGTCGGCGACCCGGTCCCGCCCCAACCGGCGCTTACCGCCGAAGAACGCCGCACCGTCGAGAAGATATTGTCCGACGTGGCCGCGCTCAAAATCGCGTAATCACCGCATAAACCACCGCCTCACTGCTGCGCGATTGACCAACCGTTTCTTAACGGTTGGTTGCCAAATTCGCCTCATGGCTATGTCCGGCACCGCGCGCTCGTCGCTGACGCGCCCGCTTTCGCTTGCGGGCCTTCGCGCACGTGTCAAAGCGTGGCTCGCCAACAACAGCGATGCTTCCCTCGCGCAGCGCGTCGCCGGCAATGCTTTCCTTATTCGCGCAACGAGCGCGGCCCTCGCCTTCGTCGCCCAAGTGATGCTCGCGCGCTGGATGGGACAATATGAGTATGGCATCTACGTCTACGTCTGGACCTGGGTGCTGGTGCTCGGCAATCTCGCGCCGCTCGGCGTCGCCTATTCGGCGCAGCGCTTCATTCCGCAATACGTCGTCAGCAAAGACCGCGACGGCCTGCGCGGGTTCCTGCGCATTCTCGGCTGGCTGTGCTTCGGCCTCGGCACGATCGCAGGCGCGCTTGGCGCGCTGAGCGTCGTCGCGATCGAAGGCGCGATACCCGCGCATTATGTCGTGCCGTTCCTGATCGGCATGCTGTGCGTTCCGGTCTTCGCGCTGTCGAGCGCACAGGACGCAACGTCACGCGCGCACAACTGGATCAACCTGGCGCTCGTGCCGGTTTATATCGTTCAGCCGATCGTGATCATAGTCGCGGTCCTGGTGGTGCATTGGACCGGCAAGACGATCTCGGCTTACTCTGCTCTGGCGATCGCAGTTTCGGCGTTCTGGATCGTGGTGGCGGCGCAGCTCGTCCTCTTGCGCTTGCGACTTGCAAAGACCGTCGAACGCGGCGCGCGGCGCTATGAGGTCAAGGCTTGGATCAAGACCTCGCTGCCGAACTTTCTGGTCGACGGCTTCTTCTTCCTGCTCACCAGCGTCGACGTCCTGCTGCTGCAGTTCTTCGTCGGGCCGGATCAGGTCGCGGTCTACTATGCCGCAAGCAAGATTCTCGCACTCGTGATGTTTGTCTACTTCGCGGTCTCGTCGGCCTGCGCCCATCGCTTTAGCCAGTATCACACCGCCGGCGACAAGGAACGGCTCGCCAGCTTCGCCGTCGAGTCGGCACGTTGGACGTTCTGGCCTTCGCTCGGGCTCGCCATCGCGTTGCTCGCTCTCGGCGTGCCGTTCTTACGTTTGTTCGGCGCCGGTTTCGAAGCTGGCTATCCCGTGATGTTCATTCTCGCCGCGGGTCTGCTCGCCCGCGCCTCGGTCGGACCGGCGGAGCGGCTGCTCAGCATGGTCGGCCAGCAGCGCTATAGCGCGATCATTTACGGATCGGCGCTCGCGGTCAGCATCTTGATCTGCCTCGCGCTCGCGCCGCGTCTCGGCGCGAGCGGTGCTGCGATCGCCACCGCCGCTGCGATCGGCACCGAGTCCGCGTTGCTGTTCTATTTTGTGAAGCGCCAGCTCGGCATCCATATCTTCGTGTTCGGCAGCCGCAAGCCCGACTAGGCCTTCTCCCGCAACAGACGCCGAATCACCTTGCCGGTCGTCGTCATCGGCATCTGCTCGATGAACGCCACCTCGCGCGGATATTCGTGCCCGGACAGCCGCGTTTTGACGAAGGCTTGAATCTCAGTGGCGAGCGCCTCGGACGGCGCGTGACCTGTCTTCAACACAACAAAGGCCTTCACGATCTCGGTACGAATCGGGTCCGGCTTGCCGACCGCGGCGGCAAGCGCCACCGCGGGATGCTGGATGAGGCAATCCTCGATCTCACCGGGTCCGATGCGATAGCCCGCGGAGGTGATGACATCGTCATCGCGCCCGACGAAATTAAAATAGCCTTCGTCGTCAACCATGCCTTGGTCGCCTGTGGTCATCCAATCGCCGATGAATTTGTCACGGGTGGCGTCGGGCTTGCCCCAATATTCGATGAACATCACCGGATCGGGCCGCTTCACCGCGATCTGGCCGAGCTCACCCGGTTTCGCCGGCGAGCCGTCTTCCCGGATGACGGCCACTTCATGTCCCGGCACGGGTTTGCCGATCGCGCCGGGCTTGAGAACGCCCATGCCCTCGCATGACGCCAACACCAGATTGCATTCGGTCTGGCCGTAAAACTCGTTGATCGTCAGCCCGAATACGGCGCGACCCCATTCCAGCGCCTCGACGCCGAGCGATTCACCGCCGGAGGCCAGCGTACGCAGCTTGAAGTCGTAACGTCCGCGCGGCGAACGCACCGAGCGCATCATGCGCAGCGCCGTCGGTGGAATGAAAGCGTTGCGCACGCCGGCCGATTGCATCAGCGCGAACGCGTCGTCCGGATCGAATTTGTCGAACTTGCGCGCCACCGTCGGGATGCCGTGATGCAGGCTTGGCAACAACACATCGAGCAGACCGCCGGCCCAGGCCCAATCGGCCGGCGTCCAGTAACGGTCGCCCTCTATCGGGAACGGATAGTGCGGCATTTCCGCGCCCGGCAGATGGCCGAGTAAGACGCGATGGCCGTGCAAGGCGCCCTTCGGCTGGCCGGTGGTGCCCGAGGTGTAGATCATCATCGCCGGATCGTCCGGCGAGGTGTCTTCGGGCGTGAAATCACTCGACGCCTTGGCGGCGTGGTCGTGAAAACTTCCCGCGCCTTCACTGGCACCGTCAACCGACAGCACGCAACTGACGCCCGGAACATCGGCGCGGATTCGCGCCAAGCGCTCGACACCCTGGGCGTTCGTGATCAGCGCTTTAGCGCCCGAATTTTGCAGCCGGTACTGCAAGGCATCCGGTCCGAACAGGATGGCGATCGGCAAGGCAACCGCGCCGAGCTTGTAGATCGCCATATGGGTCGCCGCGACTTCCGGAGCCTGCGGCAGGTGGATCGCGACACGATCGCCGCGCTTGATGCCATGCGCCCGCAGCACATTGGCGAGCCGGTTCGATTGCTCGCGCAACCATCCGTAGGTGATGTTTTCCTCTCGTCCGTCCGGCTTGACGTGCAGAATGGCGAGCCGACTTGCATCGAGTGCGGCCCAGCGGTCGCAGCAATCGACACCGATGTTGTATAGCGCCGGAATATTCCAGCGGAAATCGCGATAGATCGCGGCGTAATCGTAGCGGCCCGGCATTGCGGGCTGGACGTTAAGATGGGGCGGCGAAACCGTAAAGCATCAGCCGCGCCGCTCGTCGGGTTCGGCGACGATCAGCGCCCAGAACACCTTGTACTTCGAGGTCGGCGCATAGACCGCGGCGATGCCCATGCGGGTCGCGCTTTTGAGCAGCATGTTGGCCTTGTGCGGCGGCGAATCTCGCCAGCCCGAGAACGCCTCGGCCAAGGTGTGATAACCCGCTCCGATGTTCTCGGCCGCCGTCTTGGCCTCGTAGCCGGAGGCCTTCAATCGCGCGATGAAAGGCTTCTTGACGTCGTGATCGAGCTCGTTCTTCGCCGCCATCGACTTCGCCTGCTCCTCGGCAAGCCGCATCAACTCCGGGTCCAGCGAAACGGCGTCGAGCCCGTTATTGGCGCGATAGCCGGAAATCATCGAGGCCGCTGCCGTTGCATCGAGTTGCGCGCCGGGTTGCGCGAGATTGCGATAGAAGCTCGGCTGTTCCTTTGGGATGTAGTTGTCGGCGGCGCAACCGGCCAACAACAACGCGACAGACAGAGCAACACAGATCCGGACCATCATGCGCGGCGTTTCCTGCGCGTTGGCATTTTGGTTTTTGCCGGCGCCTTGTCGCGCCACCGCAACTCGCGCTGCGGATACGGAATTTCGATTCCCGCCTCATCGAGGCGCTTAAGGATGCTGAAGCGGACATCGCTTTGCACCGTGCCACTCTGACCGACGTCGGTCGACACAAAGCCAAGCTCGAATTCCAGCGCGCTATCGCCGAAATTCGTCAAGAGCACCACAGGCTCCGGATTTTTGAGGACCTGCGGGTGCACGCGGGCGCAATTCAGCAGAAGAGCGCGAACCTGTTCCGGATCGCTGTCGTAAGCGACCCCGACCCTGATGGCGTTGCGGATGGTCGGATCGGCACGGGTGCGATTCTTGACGACGCCGGTGATGAGTTCGGAATTGGGCACGATCACGCTGGAGCGTTCGCCGGTCTCGATTTCAGTGGCGCGCACGCTGATGCGCCGGACTTTGCCCTCGTCGCCCTTGACCGTGATGATGTCGCCGACCCGGATCGGCCGTTCCGCCAGCAGAATGAGCCCCGACACGAAATTCGACACGATCGATTGCAGGCCGAAACCGATGCCGACCGACAGCGCGCCGGCGATCAACGCGATCTTTTGCGGGTCGATGCCGAGATGCGCGAGCGTCAGCACGATCGCGATCATGACGCCGACATAGCCGCAGATCGTTGCGATCGACTGCTGCAGGCTCGGCTCGAGATCGGTGTGGGGCAAAAGCTGGGTTTCGAGCCAACGCTGGATCAGGCGCGCGACGAAAAGCACGAAAACCAGCAGCAGGATGCCGCTCAGGATATTGCCAAGTGACAGGTTGAAGTCGCCGATCCGGATGCCGAACGCGATCGAGCGTAGCCCATCGACCAGTTCCGACACGCTGCCGCCCCATGGCCCGACAATCATGACGATGCCGATCAGAACCACGGTCACAAACGTCGCGCCCGACAGCACCGTGCCAATCAGGCCCAAGCGGCGGTTCTGGATCCCAAGGTGGGCCGCAAAGGCTCGACCACGCGGCGTGCCGGCGGCCATAGCGGCGAACAGCGCGTCGGCCGCCACGAATAACACGAACAATGCGCCGCAAACCGCGAGCGTAACCATCAAGCGCTCGGCCATGAAGGCGGCAAAGCCGGCATAACCGAGCACCAGCGAAATCGCGATCGCCACGACCACGAGCCACGCGAGCGCCCGGACCCAGAGATTGCGTGGCGCCTCTTCGGCGCCAATGACGAGCAGCCCCGAGCCGACGAGAAGATTGAGAAGGATGCCCGCCAATCCGGCTGCCAGAAGAATATTGGTCGCGATCGTCAGCACATGCGCGGCGCCGACCGCTTTATGCATCAACAGCAGGAACGCCATGACACCGAACAACCGCGATGCGACGGTCATGTGGCGCGACAACAATTTTGCGCTGTCGCCGCTGATCGACAACAGCCGTCGCTCGGGTTCCCCCGGCGCAAGGACGCCTATCGCAACGCCCCGCCCAAATGCCGCGATCATCACGGCGATCGCCAGCGCGGTCGATATCTCGTCCCAACCCTGCGTGCGCAGCCCGAACGATTCGACGGCCTGCAGCAGCACGAAAACCGCGAGCGGCATGGTGAGCGAGACGCGGGCAAATACGCCAAGGCCGGCCAGCGCCTTGGTGAGCCGCGTATTGCGCGGCCATTGCTCACTGCGCTCGTGCAGCCAGTGCGAGCCGACGATCAAGGATGCC
>JAFAQJ010000008.1 GCA_019246455.1 Pseudolabrys sp. | reverse complement strand
AACGACCTCGACCGGAATGCCGCTCATCTTGCGGTCCAGATGGTCCAGTGCGAGCTCGACGGAGTTACGCATGTCCTCGCCGATCACAGCGGTCGGGCCGCTGAAGGTCGAGATGAACCCGATCTTGATGGACTTGTTCTGGGCCAGTGCCGGCCCGGTGGCGAGCGCCGCGCCGCATATCATGGCGGTCGCAGCCAGCAAAACTTTACGCATACGCATCCTCCCCTTATTTCCGCGTGAGCCCTTATGGCTCATTCGGCCCGGATACTAAATGAGCGGCGCGGACGCCGGAAGCGCCACTTTCGTCCGAAAAAATGGGCGCGAACTGCACTATAGCCCCCCATTGACCGGGGCCGGCCGCGCCCGCAGTGTGCGGCTTCGAAGAGAAAAACACCGTGACTCCAACCGTTGCCATCATCGCCGCCGGCACGATGGGTGCCGGCGTGGCCCGTTGCCTGACCGACAAGGGCGTGCGCGTCCTGACATCGCTTGAAGGCCGCAGCGCCACCAGCGCAACGCGCGCCAAAGCGGCCGACATGACCGCCGTCGACGATCGCGCGCTCACCGAGGCTGATTTCTTCCTGTCGATCGTGCCGCCGGCCGATGCGTTGGCGCTGGCGCAACGCCTCGCCCCGGTGCTGACCGCGGCCAACAAAAAGCCAGTCTATGTCGACTGCAACGCGGTCAATCCCGGCACCGTCGCCAGGATCGAGGCCGTAGTTGCTATAACCGGCTGCGCCTTTGTCGGCGCCGGCATCATCGGCCCGCCGCCCAAACCCGGCTCCACCAACACCAAGATCTATGCTGCTGGTCCGGCCGCAGTTCGCTTCGCCACGCTCAACGACCATGGGCTGATCGTTCGCGTGCTCGACGGCGATTTCACCGCCGCGTCGGCATTGAAGATGTCCTATGCCGGCATCACCAAAGGTCTCACGGCGCTCGCCTCGGCGATGTTGCTCGCCTCACAGCGCGGCGGCGCGGCCGAAGCCTTGCGCGCCGAGCTGGCCGAAAGCCAGCCGCATCTCCTCGCTTACATGACGCGCAGCGTGCCGGGCATGTATTCCAAGGCCTATCGCTGGGTCGCCGAATTGGACGAGATCGCCGATTTCGTCGGCGAGGATCGGCCGGAGCATGAAATGCTCGCGGCCGCGGCGCGGCTTTATGAAGAACTCGCGGCCGACAATGCCGGCGAAAAGCGCGAGATTCAATCGCTCAGCAAATTCCTGGGCGTCTGATCATGGCCGAACCGACCGTCATCGTTTCCAAGCGCGCCGGCTATCGCATTCTCACGCTCAATCGGCCGGACCGTCTCAACGCCTTCAACGAGACCATGCACGACGAATTGCGGCTGGCGATTGAAGATGCTGAGCGCGATGAGACATGCCGCTCATTGTTGCTGACCGGCGCAGGACGCGGTTTCTGCGCCGGACAGGATCTCTCGGATCGCCTCGCCAGGCCCGGCGAGCAGGTCGTGCTCGGCGGCACGCTCGAAGCGCACTACAACCCGCTCGTGCGCAAGCTCCGCGCGTTGCCCATACCGGTCGTATGTGCGGTCAACGGCGTCGCCGCCGGCGCCGGCTGCAACCTCGCGCTCGCCTGCGATATCGTGATCGCCGCGCATTCCGCTGCCTTCGTGCAGTCCTTTGCGCGCGTCGGGCTTGTTCCGGATTCCGGCGGCACCTGGATCTTGCCGCGTCTCATCGGCATGGCCCGCGCCCGCGGGCTCGCGCTGCTGGCCGAGGGCTTGCCGGCCGACAAGGCGGAGCATTGGGGCCTGATCTGGAAAGCGGTCGCCGACGGCGCGCTGATGAACGAGGCCGAAAAAATCTGCCAACAATTCGCCAACGCGCCGACCTATGGCCTGTCGCTGATCAAGCGCGCGCTCGACACGGCGATGACCAACAGCCTCGACCAGCAGCTCGATCTCGAACGCGACTTCCAGCGCATGGCGTCGCTATCGCCGGACTATACCGAGGGCGTGCGCGCCTTCATGGAAAAGCGCAAGCCGAACTTCACCGGTGCGAAAGGCAAGCTCGAATGAGCGCGAAGCAACCACTGCGGGTCGGCCTCGCCGGGCTCGGTGCGATTGGCCTCGATGTCGCCAAGCGCCTGATCGATGGCGAGATCGACGGCATGGTGCTCATCGCCGTCGCGGTGCGCGACGCCGACAAGGCGCGCAAGGCCTTGCCGCAGCTCGGCGACCTCGTTGCACTGCGCACCACGACCACGCTCGCCAACGATTGCGACATCGTGGTCGAATGCTTGCCGCCCGCGCTATTTCGCGACATCGCGATCAGCGCGATCGACAAGGGCCGCATCTTCATGCCGCTGTCAGTCGCGCAACTGCTCGACCACGGCGATCTCGTCACCCGCGCCAAGGAGAAAGGCGCGCGTATCCTGGTGCCATCCGGTGCGCTACTCGGCCTCGATGCGGTACGCGCCGCCGCCGAAGGCAACATTACGTCGGTGAAGATGATCACCCGCAAGCCGCCAACCGGCCTTGATGGCGCGCCTTATCTCGTCAAGAACGGCATTTCGGTGAAGAATCTGAAGGAGCCGCTCAAGGTGTTTAACGGCTCGGCGCGCGAAGGCGCCAAAGGCTTCCCGACCAACGTCAACGTCGCCGCGGCGTTGTCGCTCGCCGGCATCGGCCCTGACAAGACGCAACTGGAAATCTGGGCCGACCCTTCGTTAACCCGCAACACCCATCGCATCGAGGTCGAGGCCGATGCCGCCCGCTTCTCGATGACGATCGAGGGCGTGCCGTCCGCCAATCCGCGCACCGGTCGCCTCGTCGCGCCCTCGGTGATGGCAGCGCTGCGCGGCCTTGTGTCCGAACTGAAGGTCGGCTCCTGAAACCTACTCGATGCCCACGTAGAAAGTCTTGATCTCCTTGCTGAAGGCCTGCCGCGACGCCGGATCGAGATAGAACATGTGCCCGCCGCGATAGGTCATGAGCGTGACACGACCGTCGGCGAGCGGCGGCAAATGATCGACCACGTAACGGCTCACGCCATACGGCGTCACCATGTCGGAAAGACCGTTGGCGATCGCGATCTTAAACGATGGATTGATCGCCAGCAGTTCGCGGATGTCCGACGACACACTGGCATTGCCGACACTGCCACCGGCGCCTTCCCAATCCCAGTGTCGGGAAATGTCGGAGGCCAACAGCGTGTAGGTCATCTCGGTCTTGAAACCGAGTTCGTTGCGCGCGTAACCGGCAAACAATCCACCGAGCGCGCGCACGTAACCGTCGAGCACCGGATCGTCGTTGCGGGCGCTGTCGGCCTCCGGAAACGGGTCGGGCACGGCGAATGTCGCGTCATAGGGGCTCACGACATTGCCCTGCCGCACGTCGGAGTTCTTGACATAAAGATCGGCGACGAAGCCGCGCGAGCGTGTCACCATGTCAAGCGGCAGGCCGGTCATCTGCGCGACGCGGCCGTAGAATTTGTCGGCCGCCTCGCCTTTCGGCGCCGGGCCGGCGAGCGTCGTCAGGTACTCCGTCATTGCGAACTTTTCCGCCGCCGCTAGCGCATCGCGCGTGAACGCCTTCTTGCGCTCTAATTCGGCTGCCGTAAGCGATGGCAATTGCAATGCCGCGCCGAGCGGAAACCGCGTGCCGCGAAACGCCAGCGAGCCTTCGAGCAGCGGCGACACCGCGACAATACCGTTGATGACGATGCCCTGGTCGGTCTGCAGCGCGCGCGCCACCTTCACGGCGCGGAAGCCGCCATAGCTTTCGCCGAGCAGGAATTTCGGGGACGCGCCGCGATCGTTGTGCGCCACATAGAGCGCAATCGCCTTGGCAATCGATTGCGCGTCGCCGCGCACGCTCTGGAAATTCTTGGCGTCGTCGCCTTTGGCGGCGCGGCTCCAGCCGGTGCCGACCGGGTCGATCATCACGAGGTCGGTATAAGCGAGCCAACTCGACGGATTATCGACGAGTTTCGCCGCCGCGCCGTCGCGCGCCTGTGGCCCGAAATCCGCGACCCGCGGCCCGATCAGGCCGAGATGCAGGAACGCCGATGCGGCGCCCGGTCCGCCATTGAACACGAAGGTTAGGGGCCGCTTTTCGCCGGCCTTCGGCTTGACGACATAGGCTGTATAGAAGATCGCCGCCGAGCGCTCGCCGCTCTGGTCGAACAGGTCGAGCGTGCCGGCTGTCGTGGTGTAAGCCAGCGCGCCGTTCGGCGTCGTCAATGTGTGCTCGGTCATCGCGTCCTTCGGCAACAGCGACAGCACGCCAGGGCCGCGATCATTGTTGCGCGGCTGCTTTGGCGCGTCTTGCGCAAAGGCTTGCGCCGCGAATGCGACCAGCAGTGCGGCAGCTGTGGCGACAATCTTCATGACAATCTCCGATCGTGAGGCTGTTGTGCCCCATGATCGTGGCCAAGCCGAGACAAGCGTGGCGCGTGCAATGCAAAAGGCCGCCCGCGGGATTGCGGGCGGCCTATGCAACTGACGCGGGGGATCGTCAGTTGGACGGCGGCTGCTGGGACGGGGCAGCCGGCGGATTGCTCTTGAGGTAGTCCTGGTAGGTCTTGCCGGCGAAGTTATCGGGCTGCGTCTGTTCGGCCGGTGCCTGTGCCACGTTGCTCTCGACCTGCGCGGTCGCCATTTCCTGCGTGCACAGATCCTTGAACACGACGAGGCCGTCCGGCGTGTAGGTCTTGCTCAGGCAGGTGCACAGGCCTGGCTCGGTGACCCGCGCGCCATAGAGCGGGCGGGCGGTGTAAATCGGACGCACGAACACCGGCTCGTGACGCACGATGCGCACCGGTGGGCGGCGCACGATGACGGTGCGGTGGAGATGCGGGCCGGCATAGCCGCCGTGACGGGTGGCGATAGCGGCATCGGCGGGGGCGAGCGACGCCGAGGCGAGCGCCGCGGTGGCTGTGAGGCTGAAGATCAGCTTGCGCGAGGTGAGCATGGCGGTTCTCCGGATCGGGGTTGCAGCGTTGGTCGGCCATTGGTCGCCGCCGCGGTCCGAAAGGTTCACGCCGGTTTGACAAAGCCCACGCACGAATTATCGTTTGCATACAAATGATCTCGGCGGCTGCTAGGTTGCCCGCATGAAGCCTGCGTCATTCACCCGCCATGTGCCGAAAACGCTCGACGAGGCGCTGAAGATTCTCGCCGAAGTCGCGCCACAAGACGGTCGTGTCCTGGCGGGCGGCCAGAGCCTCGTCCCGATCATGGCGTTCCGCATGGCGCGGCCGGCGCATCTCGTCGACATCAACGAGGTTGCCGGCCTCGACACGCTCAAGGTTGAGAACGGCAAGCTCACGATCGGCGCGCGGGTCCGGCACGGCGCGTTTCACAAGCCGGTGGTCGAAGGTCCGCTTGGCGCACTGCTCGCCACTGTCGTCAGGCATATCGCGCACTATCCGATCCGCATGCGCGGCACGTTCTGCGGCTCACTCGCCCATGCCGATCCGGCGTCGGAATGGTGCCTGACCGCCGCGACACTCGACGCCGAGTTGGTCGCGAAGTCGGCGCGCGGCACGCGCACGATTGCCGCGCAAGATTTTTTCACCGGCATCATGTCGACGGCATTGAAGGACGACGAGTTGCTCGCCGAAGTGCGGCTGCCGCTGCTGCTGGCCGGGACGAAATTCGGCTTCAACGAATTCAGCCGCCGTGCCGGCGACTTTGCGATGGCGGCGGCGCTCGTGGTCTATTCACTCCAGGACGGCAAAATGAGCGGGGCCAAAGTCGGCCTAGGCGGCGCAGGGGCGACGCCCCGCCGTGTTCCGGCGGCCGAAGCCGTGCTCAACGGCGTTGTGCCGGGCGATGGCGCCTTTCGCGCCGCCGCTGAAGCCGCTGTAAACGCGATAAATC
>JAFAQJ010000465.1 GCA_019246455.1 Pseudolabrys sp. | reverse complement strand
GCCGTGACGGATTTTCCGGCTTCCGCCGCCTCGACCAGTGTCTTGACGATCGGACTCTCGGCCGAGGTGCGGTAGAGCGTCTGCTTGATGGCGACGACGTCGGGATCGCGCGCCGCTTGCTGCAGGAACTGCACGACCACATCGAAGGATTCGTAAGGGTGGTGGACCACCAGGTCCTTCTGCCGGATCGCGGCGAAACAGTCTCCGCCGTGGTCGCGGATGCGCTCGGGATAGCGCGGGTTGTAGGGCACGAACTCGAGATCGGGGCAGTCGAGCCGCGTCAGTTGCGACATCTCGTTGAGCGCCAGCACGCCGTCGACCATGAAGACTTCGTCGTCGGCGACCGCGAGCTCCTGCTGCACGAACTGGTTGAGCTCGGCCGGCATCGCCGCGTCGACCTCGAGGCGGATCACCGATCCGCGCCGACGCCGTTTGAGCGCGCTTTCGAACAACCGCACCAGATCTTCGGCTTCCTCCTCGATTTCGAGATCGCTGTCGCGGATGACGCGGAACGCGCCCTGCCCTTTGACCGTATAACCGGGGAACAGTTGCCCGATGAACAGCGACGTGGCCTGCTCGAGCGTGATGACGCGAATGATCTTGTCGTCATGCACCGGCAGACGAATGAAACGCTCGATCTTGCCCGGCATGCGGATCAGCGCGTTCATCGGCTTGCCGTCCTTAGTGCGGACGAGCTGCAGCGCGATCGAGAAGCCGAGATTGGGAATGAACGGGAATGGATGCGCCGGATCGATCGCGAGCGGCGTCAGCAGCGGAAAGACGCGAGCGAGGAAATATTCCTCGAGCCACGTGCGCTCGGTTTTTTTCAGTTCGGGCCCATCGACCAGGATGATGCCGGCTTCCGTGAGGTCGGGACGTAACTCGAGCCAGCGTTGCTGCTGGTCCTGCGCCAAGCTCGCGACCGCCTCCCGAATGCGCGCGAGTTGTTCGGCCGGCGTCAGTCCATCGGGGCTGTGTTCGAGAATGCCTTCGCGAATCTGGCCCTTGATGCCGGCGACGCGCACCATGAAAAATTCGTCGAGGTTGTTCGCCGAGATCGACAAGAAGCGCACGCGCTCAAGCAGCGGGTGGTGCTGGTTCTGCGCCTCCTCCAGCACGCGACGGTTAAAGTGCAGCCAGGACAATTCGCGGTTGATGAAGCGCTCGGGTCGTTCGCGCAGCGTGGCCTCATCGGCAGAAGCCGCGACAGGCGCCTTTTTCTCAGTCAATACAGCTGCTTGCCGCCGGTCGGCCATGAGGGGAACATCCACAAACGCGAAACGAGGCGGCCAAGATGGCGTCTCAGTGTCTATTCGCGCCGGTTCGGCTGTCACAGTCAAGCGCGACCGGAAAGCGTCCTAAACGCGCTCACGCAGCACTTCGGCGGCGAGTGTCCGTGTCACCGGGCGCTGCTGGCGCATGGCCTCGGCATCGAGCGCGGCGACAGCAGCCCGCGCGCCGGCAAACGAGCGTTCGATGCGAGTCGTGAGGTAACGCACCAGCGCCTCGTCGAAATGGAGTTGCCGGTCGGCGGCGAGCTTCACAATCAGCGCCTGTAACAAGGCGTCATCGGGCGGCATCATCGCCACCGCGGGAATGACTCGCAGCCGTGAGGCAAGATCGCGGATCTCGACGGTCCAGGCTGCCGGTACGCTGCGTGCAGTAATCAGAACAAACGCTCGCTCCTCGCGCGCGAGATTGAGTAGGTGGAAGAGCGCCCGATCATCGAGCACGTCGGCGCTTAGGTCCTCGAGCACCAGGGCCCCCGTCGACAGGGCCGAGGGAGCACTCGCTTGCGGCAACAACCGCGCCGACAAAATGCGGGCGCCGGTCTCTTCCGCCCAGATCGTCGCGAGATGAGTTTTGCCACAACCTTCAGGACCCGTTAGCGCCATCACGCGATCGGGCCAATCGGGCCAGCGGTCGATCAATGTCAACGCCGCTTTGTTGGACGCACCGGGGATGAAATCGTCGCGCGCGAAGCTTTCGGCATGACCGAGGGCAAAAGCAAGTTGGCGCGGGCCGGCCTGCATGCCTCAGGCACCCGTATAGAGCGAGGAGGCGAGATAGCGCCGCAACGCAAAGCGAGCGAGCACGCCAATCGTCGCCGCAAGCGGCACTGCGAGCAGCAGCCCGACAAAACCGAACAGGTACCCGAAGGCGAGCAACGCGAAGATCAGCCAGACCGGATGGATACCGACGCTCTCGCCAACCAGCTTCGGTGACAAGATATTGCCTTCGACAAACTGCCCGACCAGGAAAATGGCAGCGACGATGACGATCGAAGTCCATTGCGGCCAGAATTGCGCCACCGCGACGCCGAGCGACACCACCAAACCCGTCATCGAGCCAACATACGGGATGAAGGTGATGAGACCCGCGATCAATCCGATCAGCAGGCCAAAGTTGAGTCCGGTGATGGTCAACGCGATGGCGTAGAACGTGCCGAGGATCAAACACACTGCGGTCTGTCCGCGCACGAAACCGGAAATCGCCGTATCGATCTCGCGCGCCAGCGCCCGCACGGTCGCACGATGATGTACCGGCACCCAACTGTCGACTTCGTCGATCATCGTGTGCCAGTCGTAAATCAGATAAAATGACACCACCGGCGCGATGATGATCAGCGAGAACACCGACACCAGCGACCGGCCGCCCGACCACAATGAACGCAGGAATGTGGTAAGCCAGCCGACACCTTGCGTCACGAGATCAGTGACGGATTTGGTATCGATATTGAAGCCCTCGCCCACGATTTTCTGCAGCCACGGCCGGCTCGGATCGGCGATGACGGCCTGAAGCCGCGTGATGTAACGCGGAACGTTATCGATGAAGGAACCAAGCTGCCCGCCGACGATCGGCGCGACCAACAGCACGATCAGCACGAAGATCAAGACCACCAG
>JAFAQJ010000385.1 GCA_019246455.1 Pseudolabrys sp. | reverse complement strand
CTGGTGCAGGGGGTGACCGATTACGCGATCTTCATGCTCGACAAAACCGGACACGTCTCGAGCTGGAATCCCGGCGCGCAACGCATCAAGGGCTATCGCGCCGACGAGATCATCGGGCGGCACTTCTCCGACTTCTACACGCCGTCCGACCGCGACAAGAAGCTTCCCGACGTGGCGTTGGCGACGGCCTCGCGCGAAGGGCGGTTCGAGCGCGAAGGCTGGCGGGTGCGCAAGGACGGCTCGACGTTCTGGGCGCATGTCGTCATCGACCCGATCCGCAACGACCGCGGCGAGATCATCGCCTTCGCCAAGATCACACGCGACATCACCGAACGCCGCGAGTCGCAAAAGAAGCTTGAGCGCACGCGCGAAGCTTTGCTGCAGTCGCAGAAAATGGAGGCCATCGGGCAGCTGACCGGCGGCATCGCGCACGATTTCAACAATCTGCTGATGGCGGTGATGGGCAGCCTCGAACTGATGCGGCGCCGGCTGCCGGATGATCCGAAACTGTTCACGCTGCTCGAGAATGCGGTGCAAGGCGCGCAGCGCGGTGCGACCCTGACCAAGCGCATGCTGGCGTTCGCGCGCCGCCAAGAGCTCAAACAGGACGTCGTCGAGATTCCGGAGCTGGTCAACGGCATGACCGAGTTACTCGAACGCTCGCTCGGATCGTCCGTGCAGATCGCGACGCGTTTTCCATCTGGCCTGAGCCCGATCAAGGCTGACTCAAACCAGCTGGAAATGGCGTTGCTCAACCTCGCGGTGAATGCGCGCGACGCCATGCCCGAAGGCGGCCAAATCGTCATCGAGGCCAGGGAAGAAAACGTTTCCGGCGGTCACCTCAGCGGCCTCCAGCCGGGCCCCTATGTGCGCTTAAGCGTCACCGATAGCGGTCACGGCATGGACGAGACGACGCTGCAACGCGCGACCGAACCGTTCTTCACGACTAAGGGCCCGGGCAAAGGCACCGGGCTGGGGCTCTCGATGGTGCACGGCCTCGCAGAGCAGTCCGGCGGCCGTTTCACCTTGCGAAGCGGCAAGGCTCAAGGCACCACCGCCGAATTGTGGCTGCCGGTCGCCGACCATGCCGCCACCGCCGCCGAGCAGCGGCGCGAGGCGGCCACGGTGCAGCCAGGGGCGCGGCCGCTCACCGTGCTCGCGGTCGACGACGATCATCTGGTGCTCACCAACACGGTCGCGATGCTTGAAGACCTTGGCCATGTGACGCTGGCGGCCTCGTCGGGCAAGGAGGCCCTCAAGATCCTGCAGTCGCGTCCGGTGGATCTTGTCGTGACGGATCAGGTGATGCCGCAGATGACCGGCGTGCAGCTTGCCCAATCGATCGCCAAAGAATGGCCGGATCTGCCGGTGATCATCGCCACCGGCTTTGCGGAAATGGCGCCGGGATCGGCGCCGCATGTCGCCAAGCTTGCCAAACCGTTCTCGCTCGATGAGCTTGCCGCGGTGGTCGGCAACGTCCACGCGCAGGTCGCGCAGCGGGGCAATGTCGTGCCGCTGCGCCTCGGCAACGGGCGCTAACGCCGAACCCGTCTCATTCAGATGATTAGAACCAGCGCTCTTTGATGACGATCGTGTCGCCGGGGCGCAGCGGATAATTGAGCGGCACGTCGCCGTGGAATTGCGCGCCTCCGGTGGTGCGCGTGAGCTCGACTTTGCTTTTGTTGGCGCGCGGCGCAAAGCCGCCGGCAATCGCAATCGCCGTCTCGGCCGTCATGTTCGCCACATACGCATATTGCCCGGGATTGGTGACTTCACCGAGGATGAAAAATGGCCGGTAGGCCTCGACCTCGACCGTGACGTGCGGTTCGCGCACGAAGCCCTGCTTGAGACGCGCGGTGATGAGCTGCGCGAGCTGCTGCGGAGTGGTGCCGCGCGCCGGCACGGTGCCGATCAAAGGCAGGTTCACGTTACCGCCGGCATCGACCAGATAGCTGTTCGAGATGCCCTCCTGCCCGAACACGACGATGCGCAGCCGGTCGCCGGCATCGAGCGTGTAAGACGGCTCGACGCCGGGATAGGCAGAGGCGTAGGCGGCATTGGGTGAGGCGGCAACATAAGGCCCGCCGACCGGCGCCGCGGCGCGCGGCTGAGCCATCGGCGCAGCGGCCGGTGCCTGCGCGTAAGTCTGGCCATAAGACTGACCGGCGCCGTATTGCACGACGTAAGGCTGCTGCACCTGTGGCTGTGGTTGCGGCGCGTATGTCGAGGCGCGCGACGAACCGAACAGACCGCGGCCGCGCTCGGGCACGAGCGGCGGCGGCGCGGCACCCGCTCCCGGCATTTGCGGCGGGATGTAAGTCTGTGTCAGCGAGAAATTCTGCGAGGTCGAAGCGGCAGGCGCCGGTTGGCCGGCGGGTGGCAACGCTTGCGCATAGACCGACGCAGGCTGCTGCGCGACGACCTGCATCTGCTGGCCGGTCTGCGGGTCGATCAACGTATAGGTCTGCGCCGAACGGCGCGCACAGCCCGCGGCGGCGAGACCCATGCAGATCAGAACAAGGATACGGGAAAGAGAACGGGCTTGACCCATGCGCGAATCCGCTCCCGCGCGAAAATGAAGAGCCCGATTAACACTTTATATAGTTAACAAAGCCTAACCGCGCGGAACCGCCCGGTTGGCGGGCCTATCTCGCGCGCGTAATGTCGCGGCCATTCTTGGCGCGCGAGCCGCGGCTTTCGCTCGGATGCTCACTCGGCTCGGCGATGCGGTCGGTCACCGCGACGATCAGCATCGAGGCGAGAAATACAATGTGGATACCGACCAGCCAGCCGAGCCGCAAACTGTCGGGCTGCTGCAACTGCATGAAGCCCTTGAGAACCTGGATGGCCGAGATTGCAACGATCGACGTCATCAGTTTTTGCTTGAGGCCGGCGAAGTCGATCTTGGTCATCCACACCGGACGATCCGGCGTGCCGACGTCGATGCGCGAGACGAAATTCTCATAGCCGGAGAAGATCACGATCAGGATCAGATTGCCGGTGAATGAGAGGTCGATCAGACCGAGGATCGACAGGATCACCTGATCCTCGTTCATGCTCGGCAGACCGACGATGAAGGCGATGAGTGCCGCGAGGAAGTGATAGAGCAGAAGCGGCAGCGCCACCGCGAGGCCGGCGTAAAACGGCGCGAGCGCCCAGCGGCTGTTGAACAAGAGGTGCTCGAGCGCGTGTTCGATTTGCTTCGCTGAAGCATTCGCCTTCGCCATCGCAGTCTCCCGCTGGAAATTCACGCACGCAAAAATTCACCGGCTGGGGTGGGCAAGCCCCAGCCGGTGAACAAACTCGAAGCGGAAGATGAAAGTTCCGCGCGTTGAATGCAGCGTTACGCCGTCACTTTCGCCACGCCGATCGGGCACGACACGCCGGTGCCGCCATGACCGCAATAACCGAACGGATTCTTCGCAAGATATTGCTGGTGGTAGTCCTCGGCGAAGTAGAACGCCGGCGCATCGACGATCTCCGTCGTGATCGAGCCGTAGCCCTGCTTGGTCAGCTCCTTCTGGAACATGGCCCTGGACGCCTCAGCCACCTTCTTCTGCCCGGCGTTGAACGTATAGATGCCGGAGCGGTATTGCGTGCCGATGTCGGCGCCCTGGCGCATGCCCTGTGTCGGATCGTGGCCTTCCCAGAATGTCTTGAGCAGTGTGTCGTAGGAAATCTTTTTCGGATCGAACACGACCAGCACGACCTCGTTATGTCCGGTGCGGCCCGAGCAGACTTCCTCATAGGTCGGATTGGGCGTGACGCCGCCGGCGTAGCCGACCGCCGTGACGTAGACGCCCTCGCCGAGCTGCCAGAACGATTTTTCGGCGCCCCAGAAGCAGCCAAGGCCGAACATCGCCTGCTCGCTGCCCGCCGGATATGGGCCCCTGAGAGTGTGGCCGTTGACGAAGTGCTTGTCCGCGGTCGGGATCGCTTCGGCGCGGCCGGGCAATGCATTCGCCTTGGTCGGCATGTCGAGCGACTTCTTGAATGAGAACATTGTTTTCTCCCTCGATCGTGCGCCCAATATAGTGCGTCGCGGCGCGCGGCGCAGGAGGCGCAAGGAAAGCCGGAGATCACGTCTGAGCCAGTGCAGCACAAGCGGCGATCACGGTTAGGTCAGCGGGACGTTTAGCGGGCGTAGCCGATCAAAGGCCGGCGCTTGCGGCCGAGCAAGACGAAGATAATGCCGAGGACGCCGAGCACGGCCCAGCTCGGCGCCCCGAGGAAGCCGGTAAACACGGGATCCCAGACAAAGCGCCCGGCGGTATTTTCGATCACCGGCCGCAGATTTTGCAGACTCGCGGCATTGATCGTCTCCCACAGCATCCGCACGCTGGTGATGGCGATGCCATTGCCGGCGATCGACTTGGTGCCGTCGTAAATAACGAGAAGAAAGGCGGCGGCCAGGCTCAGAAAGCCCAATGCGCGCAAGAGGAAACGGATCATGAGCGGCTGCCGGTTACGCCGTTACGGAGCCATCGATTAGCGCGCGATTTGTGGCGATTCAACTGCTCTACGCCCGATAATGGCAGTCCGGCCACGCAACGGCGGCGAAAACAGGCGGCTTCGCTTGAGCCGGAACCCGCCCATCCGCTAGTTTGTCAGGCTCGCGGACAGTCAGGAGTACCAATGCCCGCAAAGCGTCCTTCCGGCCAGAAACGGCCAACCTTCACCGACCAAGAAGCCCTTCTCTTCCATAGCGTCGGCCGGCCCGGAAAGCTGGAAGTTGTCGCCACCAAGCCGATGGCGACGCAGCGCGACCTGTCGCTGGCCTATTCGCCCGGTGTCGCGGTACCGGTGCTGGCGATCGCCGACGATCCGAGCAAGGCCTACGACTACACAACCAAAGGCAATTTCGTCGCCGTCATCACCAACGGCACGGCGATCCTCGGGCTCGGCAATCGCGGCGCATTGGCTGCCAAACCGGTGATGGAAGGCAAAGCGGTGTTGTTCAAGCGCTTTGCCGACATCGACTCGATCGATCTCGAAGTCTCCTCCGAAGATCCGGACGAGATCATCAATTGCGTCAAGCTGCTCGGCAAAGGCTGGGGCGGCATCAATCTCGAGGACATTAAGGCGCCAGAGTGCTTCATCATCGAGCAGCGCCTGCGCGAACTGCTCGACATTCCGGTGTTCCACGACGATCAGCACGGCACGGCGATCATCGCGACGGCGGGGCTGCTCAATGCGCTCGATCTGACCGGGCGCAAGATGGAAGACACTAAAATCGTCTGCAACGGCGCCGGCGCCGCCGGCATCGCCTGCCTCGAATTGCTGCGTTCGATCGGCTTCCGCCCCGAGAACCTGATCCTGTGCGACACCAAGGGCGTGATCTACGCGGGCCGCAAGGAAGGCATGAACCAGTGGAAGTCGGGCTACGCGGTGAAAACCGACGCCCGCACGCTGGCCGACGCGCTCAAGGGCGCTGACGTGTTCTATGGCCTCTCGGCCAAGGGCGCGGTGACCAAGGACATGGTCAAGTCGATGGCCGACAAGCCGATCATTTTCGCGATGGCAAACCCGGACCCTGAAATCACCGCCGAGGAAGTCGCTGAGGTGCGCGACGACGCCATCATGGCGACCGGACGCTCGGACTATCCGAACCAGGTCAACAATGTGCTCGGCTTTCCCTACATCTTCCGCGGCGCGCTCGATGTGCGCGCCTCGGCGATCAACATGGAGATGAAGATCGCCGCGGCGCGCGCGCTCGCCGCGCTGGCGCGCGAGGACGTGCCCGACGAAGTCGCCGCCGCCTATGGCGCGCGGCCAAAGTTCGGGCCCGATTACATTATTCCAGTACCATTCGACCCGCGGCTGATCTCCTCGATTCCGCCGGCAGTCGCCAAAGCGGCGATGGACACCGGCGTCGCGCGCAAGCCGATTGTCGACATGGACGCTTATCGCGAGCAATTGCGTTCGCGGCGCGATCCCATTGCCGGCACTTTGGTGCAGGTGTTTTCGCGGCTGAAGCGTCAGCCGCGTCGGGTCGTATTCGCCGAGGGCGAAGAGGAGCAGGTGATCCGCGCTGCCGCGAGCTTCGTGCAGCAGGGGCTCGGCACCGCGCTCCTGTGCGGCCGCGAGGATCGCGTGCGCGCCACCGCCGAAGAGGCCGGCGTCGACGTTGGCGAAGGCATCGAGATCATCAATGCCCGCTTATCGAACCGAAACACGGTTTATATCAACTACCTCTATGAGCGCCTGCAGCGGCACGGCTACCTGTTGCGTGACGTGCAGCGGCTGATCAACAACGACCGCAACCATTTCGCCGCGACCATGGTCGCGTTGGGCGACGCGGATGCGATGGTGACCGGCGTCACCCGTAACTTCTCCGTCGCGCTCGAAGACGTGCGCCGCTGCATCGACCCCAAGCCCGGCCACCGGGTGATCGGCGTGTCGCTGGTCGTGGCGCGCGGCCGCACGGTCCTGGTCGCCGATACCGCGGTCACCGAGATGCCGACCGCGCAGGAGCTTGCCGAGATCGCGATCGAGGCCGCCGGCGTCGCCCGCCGCATGAGCTACGAGCCGCGCGTGGCGATGCTGGCGTTCTCGACCTTCGGCCACCCGCAGGGCGAACGGTCCGAGAAGGTGATCGAGGCGGTCCGCATTCTCGACGGCAAAAGGGTCGATTTCGAATACGAAGGCGACATGGCGGCGGACGTCGCGCTCAATCCGGAACTCGCCGCCGCCTACCCGTTCAACCGGTTGTCCGGCCCGGCCAATGTTCTGGTGATGCCGGCGTTCCATTCAGCGTCGATCTCCACCAAAATGCTGCAGGAGCTCGGCGGCGCTACGGTGATCGGGCCGGTTTTGGTCGGGCTTGATCGGCCAGTGCAGATCGTGCAACTCGGCGCCAAGGATAATCAGCTCGTCAACATGGCGGCGCTCGCCGCCTTCAACGTTAGCGGCTAGTTTTTCGAATTAGTTTTCGGGAGAAGAAAATCATGGCGGCGCACGGCAAGCTCAGAGGGGTGATCGCGGCGATTGCGACGCCGATCCACGAAGACGGCTCACCAGATACCGAACGCGTCATCAAACTCGCGCGCTATCTGCTCGACAACGGCTGCAACGCGCTCAACGTGCTCGGCACCACCGGCGAAGCAACCTCGTTCTCGACCGGGGAGCGCAAGGCAGTGATGTCGGCCTTCAAAACCGCCGGCTTGCCGATGGACCGCCTCATGGTCGGTACTGGCGCCGCGGCGATGGCCGACGCCGTCACGCTGACCAAACACGCGGCGGAACTCGGATACTCCGGCGCGCTCGTTCTGCCGCCGTTCTACTACAAGGGCGTGCCGGACGATGGGCTCGCTCACTACATGGATACGATCGTGCGCGCGACGGCCGACAAGCCGGTGCCGCTATACCTCTATCACATCCCGCAGACCTCGGCGGTGCCGTGGCCGATCCCGTTGGTCGACCGGCTGATCAAAACCTACAAGGGCCGCATCGTCGGCTTGAAGGATTCCTCAGGCGACATGTCGTACTCGCGCGCCGCCGCGGCTCTATCTGCCGACTTCGCCGTGTTCCCCTCGACCGAAGCGGCTCTGCTGGAGGGCCGTGACGGCAAATTCGCCGGCTGCATCTCCGCAACGACCAATCTCAACGCCGACCTGTGCGCCGTCGCGCTCAAGAACAACGACCAGGCGATGCTCGACGCCGCGGTGACCATTCGCAAGCTGTTCGACGGCAAGCCGCTGGTGCCCGGCGTCAAGGCGCTGCTCGCCCACATCCACGGCGACCCGGCTTTCGCTCGGGTCAAGCCACCATTCGTGTCCTATGCGGCGGCGGACCGCGCAGCGGCCATCGCCGGTCACGACGCGGTGCGGGCCAAAAAGGTCGCATAAACGAGCGACTTTCGAGCCTGACACACCGTTGACGCCCCGCGGGCCGACCCCTATAAGCCCGCGGTCGCGGTTACACGGGTAATCGCAACGAATTTCTTCAAGCAAGATCGCGCGCTTGACCGGGTTTGAGCCCGTTCGCCGCGATCGACATGAGAGACCGATGGCCAATACGAAGTCTGCCCGCAAAGCCACCCGCGTGATCGCGCGCCGCACCGAGGTGAACAAGAACCGCCGCGCGCTGCTGCGCTCCTCGGTGCGCAAGGTCGAAGAGGCGATCGCCTCGGGTGACCGCGCCAAAGCTCTGGCGGCGTTCAAGACCGCCGAGCCGGTGATCATGCGTGCAGCGCAGCGTGGCGTGGTACACAAGAGCAGCGCGAGCCGGAAAGTGTCACGGCTTTCCAAGCGCATCGCGAAGTTGGGTAAGTAACTCGACAAGCCCACGAGACTGACTGCGCGTTAAAAAATAAAAATTGTTTCGAAGGTGGCCAACGCGGTGACAATGTCGCCGCGTTTTTTGTTACAATTGCCCAGACACTCAACGCATCTGCCGATCTGTAACCGAAACTGCCGCGGTTTCCGACTTTCGGGCGCGCGCGCGAAGGTGCCTTGTTGTAAAAGCGTCACCGCGGCGTCAGAAATTTTTGCTGCGCGCGATTTTACTAGACAAGATTTTCGAAAACGCTCGAAAGCGAGCAACTGCCAGCGTTTTCGTCGCGTCGGCTAGCTTGAATTCCCGCACAAAAATAAAGTCGTGCCGATAAAGACTTAAGGCGATAGCGCGGCCGATCGCTCGAAAATCGCCGCCATTACGCGCTCGGATGCAACACCGCCGCAATAATTTTTTTCAATTTCGTCTTGTCCTGGAGAGCATCGTTCCAAGAAAATCCGTGCGAATCTCAACGCCTTATTTTGGCGGCCGTCCACAGCGCTTGAGCCGCGCGCATGCAACGCCGCCGAGCCGCGTCAAAGCGGGCTTGAAAGGCGTTGCGGGCATCGGGCGCTCGTGTATTTTCGAAACGTGCTCGTCACTCGCGGGCGCCACCATCAAAGGATCGCACTGACGCTCATCGGCGGATGAGAACGGCTATGTACTGTCCGCTGAAGGCAAGAGGTGTCTCCAAGTTGGTGTCAACGACAGAAGCCATCGGGCGTGAGCCCAAAATGGTTGGGGGGCATGAATGACAACGGCGGAACGAGGCTCGGGAATTTTCTCCGGCATCAAGACGATCGCATCGAAGGCGGCGGCGAATGGCCGAACTTCCCGTGTGCACCTCGAATTGAGTCTCCCCATTTCCGCCTTTTGTGTCGTCGACAATCCGAGTGCCCGCGGCGCGACGCCGCCGCCCATCGGCTGACGGCGCATCGCTCGGCTGCGCCGTTGCCGACCGCGCCGGCCCGTAAGGGGCGCGCGGGTAACGTCTTCTCCCCGGCACCGGTCCAATCGAACGAAAGTGCGCCTGCCACTTCCGGCGCGTCGGCGAAATCCGCCAGGCCGTTTCAACCGAGTCCGCACCAACACGAACTGAAAGACACGAAGAAAATGAGCACGGATCAGGAGCGCTGGTCGAAGGTCCAGAACCGTTTGCGCGCTGAGGTCGGTGAAGACGTCTATACGAACTGGTTTGCCCGCATGAACATGGAAGCGATCGAGGAAGGCACGGTACGCCTCTCGGTGCCGACCCGTTTCCTCAAGAGCTGGATCCAGTCGCACTACGCGGAGCGTGTGCTCGCCTGCTGGCAGGCCGAAGAAGACAAGGTCAACCGCATCGAACTGACCGTGCGCTCGGCGGTGCTGCGCACCGTGGTGGCGAAGCCGAAGGGCAACGAGTTCGACGGCATCGGCGCCAACGGCCACGTCTTCAACGGCGCGGCGGTGCGCCCGAACGGCGCCGGCGACTCCGGACTTCATGAGGCGCTCGGCGGCTCGCCGCTCGATCCACGACTGACCTTCGACACCTTCGTGGTCGGCCGCTCGAACACGCTCGCTCATGCGGCGGCCAAGCAGGTCGCGGCGGCCAAGCGCGGCGACCCGGTGATGTTCAACCCGCTCTACATCCATGCCGGCGTCGGCTTGGGTAAAACCCACTTGCTGCAAGCCATCACTTGGACCGGCAACGCGATCGGCGAGCGGAAGGTACTCTATCTCACGGCCGAGAAATTCATGTACGGCTTTGTGTCGGCGCTACGCACCCAGACCGCGCTCGCCTTCAAGGAAGCGCTGCGCGGCATCGGCGTCTTGGTGATCGACGACCTGCAATTCCTGCAAGGCAAATCGACCCAGGCCGAGTTCTGCCACACCCTCAACGCGCTGATCGACGCCGGCCGCCAGGTGATTATCGCTTCGGACCGCCCGCCGTCCGATCTCGAAAGCCTCGATGAGCGGGTGCGCTCGCGGCTCGCCGGCGGCCTCGTCGTCGAGATGGGCTCGCTCGGCGAAGAGCTACGGTTCGAAATCCTGAAAGCCCGCGTCAACGCCGCCCGCGTGCACCATCCGGGCTTCGACGTGCCGGTCAATGTGCTCGGCTATATCGCCAAGACCGTGACCCATAACGGCCGCGACCTCGAAGGCGCGGTCAACCGCCTGCTCGCCCACAACAAGCTCACCGGCCACCCGGTGACGATGGAGATGGCCGAGCGCGAAGTGCGCGACCTGATCCGCCCGCAGGAACCGCGCCGGGTGAAGATCGAGGACATCCAGCGCGTGGTGGCCCGCCAGTACAACGTCAGCCGCTCGGATTTATTGTCCTCGCGCCGCACAGCGAATGTGGTGCGGCCCCGGCAAGTAGCGATGTATCTCGCCAAGACGCTGACCTTGCGCTCGCTGCCGGAGATCGGCCGGCGGTTCGGTGGCCGCGACCACACCACCGTGCTGCACGCGGTGCGCAAGATCGAGAACCTGGTCGGCAACGATATGGCGCTGGCCGAGGAGATCGAAATTCTCAAGCGGCAGCTTCAGGAATAGCCTTCGAGTTCAACCTCCGACGTGAAAAACGCCCCGTTCCGACGGGGCG
Source organism: Pseudolabrys sp. (assembly GCA_019246455.1). GTDB lineage: Bacteria > Pseudomonadota > Alphaproteobacteria > Rhizobiales > Xanthobacteraceae > Pseudolabrys. The sequence goes on along the minus strand of JAFAQJ010000385.1, from coordinate 3,377 downwards.
TTTTTATGGTGGAGGGCTGTGGGAATCAGGCTACGCCCTTGCCGAACCCTTGCGAAAACCGACAGGGCACGTCACTTTTGCCGTCCACAGGGCGGGGTTCACGATGAAAGTCACGGTCGAGCGAGCGCAATTGCTGAAATCGCTGGGCCACGTGCATCGCGTGGTCGAGCGCCGCAACACGATTCCGATCCTCGCCAATGTTCTGATCAAGGCCGAAAAGTCGAAGCTCAGCCTCAAGGCCACCGACCTCGATCTCGAAGTGATCGACGCGATCGCCGCCGATGTCACGCCGGCCGGCTCGACCACTGTGCCGGCGCACATGTTCTATGAGATCGTGCGCAAATTGCCGGAAGGCACGCAGGTTGTGATCGAGGGCTCCGGTGACCGCGCCGTGCTCTCGATCCGCGCCGGGCGCTCGCGCTTCACCTTGCAGACTTTGCCGGAGAGCGACTTCCCCGATCTCGCCGCCGGCGAGATGACGCACAAGTTCTCGCTCGCAGCGGCCGACCTCAAGCGGCTGATCGACAAGACACAGTTCGCAATCTCGACCGAAGAGACGCGCTACTACCTCAACGGCATCTATCTGCACGTCAGCGGCGGCAAATCCGGTGCGCTTCGCGCAGTCGCGACCGACGGCCATCGCCTGGCTCAGGTCGAACTGCCGCTGCCGCAAGGGGCGGCGGGCATGCCAGGCGTGATCGTGCCGCGCAAGACGGTCGGCGAAGTGCAGCGCCTCATCGAAACGCCCGAGGGCGAAGTCGGCATTGAGTTGTCGACCGGCAAGATCCGTTTCACGATCGGCGACGTGGTGCTGACCTCGAAACTGATCGACGGCACGTTCCCTGACTACGGCCGCGTCATTCCGGCCAACAACGACAAGACTTTGGTCGTCGACAAGAAGGAGTTCGAGGCCGCGGTCGACCGCGTCTCGACTGTGTCGAGCGAACGCGGCCGCGCGGTGAAGCTCTCGATCGCCGGTGGGCGGCTGGTGCTCTCCGTCACCAACCCAGACTCGGGCAGCGCTACCGAAGAGCTCGAAGTCGAATACGGCGCCGACCCGCTCGATATCGGCTTCAACTCGCGTTATCTGCTCGACATCGCCGCGCAGATCGAAGGCGAGGTCGCGGTGCTCAAGCTCGCCGACCCCGGCTCGCCGACGCTCATCCAGGACAAGGACGCCAAGGGCGCGCTTTACGTCCTGATGCCGATGCGGGTTTGAGGGCCCGGGCGGGGGTGATAAGCCTCGCCCAATGACCACCGCGCTGATCCGACGCCTGAGCCTGACGAATTTCCGCAGCTACCACGCGGCGCAGCTTGAATTGGACGGCAACGCGCCGGTGGTGCTGACCGGGCCGAACGGCGCCGGCAAGACCAATCTAATCGAGGCGATCTCGTTTCTGACCCCCGGCCGCGGGCTGCGCCGTGCCACGCTCGCCGAGGCCGCATTCACGGAAGGTGACGGCAGTTGGGCGGTCGCGGCCGAAGTCGAAGGCATGGCCGGGCTCGCGACCCTTGGCACCGGCATCGAGCCTCAGACGGGCGACGACACGGCGGCGACGCGCAAGTGCCGCATAGACCGCGAGCCGGTCGGCTCGGCTGCCGCCTTCGCCGATCATCTGCGCATCATTTGGCTCGTCCCGGCAATGGACCAGTTGTTCAATGGACCCGCCTCGGAACGGCGGCGGTTTCTCGACCGGCTGGTGCTCGCGGTCGACGCCCAGCATTCGAGCCGCGTCAATGCCTTCGATCGAGCGCTGCGCTCGCGCAACCGCCTGCTTGAAGATCCCCGCAGCGATCCGACCTGGCTCGACGCGGTGGAGCACGAGACGGCCGAACTCGCGGTCGCGGTCGCCGCGGCGCGCGCCGAAACCGTCAACCGTCTTTCGGCCGAGCTGACCGCTCATAAGGACGACGGCTCACCCTTCCCGGCCGCGTCGATCGCGCTCGACGGCTGGATGGAAAAATTGCTGTTCGAGCAAAGCGCTCGCGAAACCGAGGACCAGTACCGCAACATCTTGCGCGACAACCGTGCCCGCGACGCGGCGGCTGGACGCACGCTCGACGGCCCGCATCTCTCCGACCTTCAGGTCCGCTACGCGGCGAAGGACATTCCCGCCGCCGACGCCTCGACCGGCGAGCAGAAGGCCATGCTGATCCGCCTCGTGCTCGCGCACGCCGGACTGCTCAAGGACATGACCGGCGCCGCGCCAATCCTCTTGCTTGACGAAGTCGTGGCGCATCTCGATCCGCACCGCCGCGCCGCGCTTTATGATGCGCTCGCCTCGCTCGGCGCGCAGGTTTGGATGACCGGCGCCGACCCGGCCGCGTTCGCCGACATCGCGTCCCGCGCGCAACTGTTTGAGGTGCGTCCGGGAACCGTCGAACGGAGGCGGTAGCGCGATTTTTTGGCGTTGTTTTTGCTTCGCTTTTCGTTGCGAATTTTCTCGAAAAATCGACCCTGAAAAGTGGGGATTTCTCGCGCCCGGAATCTTGAAAAATCGCTGGTGGATCAACACATTAAGCGGGCTCTGTTAGGTCTATCCAAGGCCCACTTTTCGTGTCACACCAACTGACGTTTCCGACTCACTTTTTGTCGCCGCTCAAGGGTCCCGCCAATGGCTGAACCGGCCCGCCACATCCCGTCCGACTACGGCGCAGAATCGATCAAGGTCCTCAAGGGCCTCGATGCCGTGCGCAAGCGCCCGGGCATGTATATCGGCGATACCGACGACGGCTCCGGCCTGCATCACATGGTCTACGAGGTCGTCGACAACGCGATCGACGAGGCGCTCGCGGGTTTTGCCAACCGCGTCACCGTCACGCTCAATCCGGACGGCTCGGCGACCGTGACCGACAACGGCCGCGGCATCCCGACCGACATCCATAAGGAAGAGAAAGTTTCCGCCGCCGAGGTCATCATGACCCAGCTGCACGCCGGCGGAAAATTCGACCAGAACTCCTACAAGGTGTCCGGCGGTCTGCACGGCGTCGGCGTCTCGGTCGTCAACGCGCTGTCGTCGTGGCTCAAGCTCACGATCTGGCGCGACGGCAAAGAGCACTACATGGAATTCAAGAACGGCGATGCGGTGGCGCCGTTGAAGGTCGTCGGCGATACCAAAGATAAGCAGGGCACGGAAGTCACGTTCCTGCCGTCGACCAAGACCTTCACGATGACCGAGTTCGACTTCGCGACTTTATCGCACCGTCTGCGCGAGCTCGCCTTCCTGAATTCCGGCGTCGAGATCGTGCTGTCAGACATGCGCCATGCGGTCGAGAAGCGCGAAGAGCTGTTCTATGAAGGCGGCGTCGAGGCGTTTGTGCGCTATCTCGACCGCAACAAGAACGGGCTGATTTCCGCGCCCATCATGATCAAGGCC
>JAFAQJ010000373.1 GCA_019246455.1 Pseudolabrys sp. | reverse complement strand
CCTATCGCTTCATCTTGTTTTGCGACGATTTGTCGTTCGACGCCGACGACACGTCGTACAAATCGCTCAAGGCCGTGCTCGAAGGCGGTATCGAAGGCCGCCCCGACAATGTGATCTTCTACGCGACCTCGAACCGCCGGCATCTGCTGTCGCGCGACATGATCGAGAACGAACGCTCGACCGGCATCAATCCCGGTGAAGCCGTCGAGGAAAAAGTATCGCTATCGGACCGCTTCGGCCTGTGGCTCGGTTTCCACCGTTGCAGCCAGGACGAATACCTGGCGATGGTCGATGGCTATGTGGCGCACTACAAGGTGCCGGCCGAGGGTGAGCAGATGCATCGCGATGCGCTGGAATGGTCCACCACCCGCGGCTCGCGCTCAGGCCGTGTCGCCTGGCAATTTGTGCAGGATCTCGCCGGCCGTCTCGGTGTGACGCTCAAGGACTAAGCGCCGAATTGGACTTTATCAGCCCTGCGCGCCAAGGAACTGCGTCGGATCGACCGGCGACGAGCCCTTGCGGATCTCGAAGTGCAGTTGCGGCGACGTGACGTTGCCGGTCTGGCCGGCGCGGCCAATCACTTGGCCGCGCTTGATCGCATCGCCACGCTTGACGGAGAGCTCGCTGGCGTGAGCGTAAGCCGAGACGTAGCCGTTCGAGTGGCGGACCAGCACGAGATTGCCGTAGCCCTTGAGCTCGTTACCGGCGTAAGCGACGACGCCGTCCTCAGCTGCCTTGATCGGCGTGCCTTCTGGCACCGCGATGTTGATGCCGTCATTCTGTTGGCCATCGGTCTTAGCGCCGAACGCAGTGATGACACGGCCCTTCACCGGCCAGCGGAAGGACGGCAGCGCGCCGGTCGCGTCCGCGCTCTTGACTGGTGACGGCTGCGTTTCCGGTTTCACCGGCTCAGGCGTCGCCATGCGCGCCGTCTGTGTCGCTGGCGGCGCGCTCACGGGCGGCGGCGCGACCACATGTTGCGGCGGCGGCGCAACTGGGGCGGCGCTCACTTCGCGCTGCGGTGCATAGCCCCCCGGAATCTTGATGCGGTCGCCGGCATTGACCTTGGCGTAAGGCAGGATGTTGTTGGCCTTCGCCAACGTGTTGATCGGAACATTGTACTTGCGCGACAGGCCGATCAGGCTCTCGCCCGGCTCGACGACATGCCAGCTGTCTTTGTCGGACGCGACCGACGCCGGCGGCGCAACGCGCGGCGCGGTGACGGCCGGCACCGCGACCGGCGGTGGCGGGCTCGCTGGAGCGGCGGCCGCTACGGTGTAGCGCGGGATCACCAGACGCTGACCGGGATGCACGTCGGCGGCATTGGCAATGTTGTTGGTCTGCATCAGCGCCGCGATCGGCACACCGTATTTGCGCGCTACGATTTCAAGGTTTTCGCCCTGCCCCACTGTGACGGGCGTGCCGCCTTCCCATGTCCAATGCCCCGAGGGCGCGGCATGTTGCGCGACCGAGCCGGTGATATCCGCCGGCGGACGATAAGCGCCAAGGCCCTGCGCGCCCGATGACGTGCCTGACGGCGCAGCCTGAGCCACACCGCCCGCCGGAACGGTCGCCGGTTGGCTCGGCGCCGGCAGCGCCTGCGCCTCGACTTTGTTGCCGGACGGTGCCGGACGCGAAGCGATCGAGCCGGTGGTTTCCGCCGGTGCGCTGTTCTTGTTCGAGGAGAATGACGAAAAGTCGAAGCCACGGCCGGAATTCGAGCAACCGGCGGCTGTGACGGCGATGAGGGAGAACGCGGCAATACGCAACGAAACGCGCGAACGGGCCGTCACCAGCAAGGAACGCGGCATGTGGTTACTCACTCATACGCAACAAACGTAGGAGTTGAATAAACACAGCCCGAGTAAATAAGGTTTTAAGAGTCTGCGGTGCAGCAGGCTCAAGCCGCTGAGTCCGCGACGGAAATACCGCCGCGCGAGGCGCAGATGACTACAATTCTTGGGCCTGTCCGGGCACCAGTGGCACAAAGCGCACGGCGATCAGCGTCTCGCGGATCACGCCGGTCTTCGTCTTGGTGTGCTTAACAATGTGTTGCGTTCCGCCCTGCGGGCCGAGCGGGATTAAGAGAATGCCCTCTTCCACTAGTTGATCGAGCAATGCCTGCGGTGTCGTCTCCGCCGCGGCCGTGACGATGATGCGATCGAACGGCGCGCGTTCGGGTGAGCCAGCAAAGCCGTCGCCGACCAGAACCTCGACATTGTTATAGCCATGGGCCGTCAGACGCTCGCGCGCCTGATCGGCCAAGGTGCGGTAGCGTTCGATGGTCACGACTGCGCGGACGAGGCGCGACAGCACCGCGGCCTGATAGCCCGATCCAGCCCCGATCTCGAGCACGCGATGATTGGGCTTAAGAGCCAGTTGCTCGGTCATGTAGGCGACGACATAGGGCTGGCTGATGGTCTGGCCGCAGGAAATTGGCAGTGCCTGGTCGGCATAGGCCATGCCGGCAAACTCTCCATCGACGAAATCGCCGCGCGGCACCTCATCCATCGCCCGTAGCACCGCCTTGTCCGATATGCCGCGGCGGCGCAGCGTCAGAAGGAATTCCATCCGGCCGACGTCTTCTTTATCCTGTCTATCGCCGCCGAACGTCGGCACCGCTCGCTCCTTATGTCGGGCGTTCTAGCATGGATTGGACGCTCGGACCGCCGGGAACGAAACCCCGCGGTCCAGCGTTTGGAACCGGGGATTTGCGCGTCGGACATGTCCAACATCGCAACCACGAATGAGCCGGGGACTAACGTCCATCCGATTGAATCCGAAGCCGAACGGGAATCGCGGCTCGAATTTGCGCTCGCGGCCGGCCGCCTCGGCTACTGGGAAATGGACCCGGTGACCCGCCGGCTGTTGGCCTCCGACATCTACAAGGCCAACTGGGGACGCAAGCCGAACGATCCGTTCAATTACGAAATTTTGCGCGCCGCGGTGCACCCCGACGATCTCGCCAAGCATGAGGCCGCCGTCGAGCACGCGTTGCAGACGCGCGCGCCGCTCGACGTCGAATATCGCAACATCTGGCCGGACGGCAGCGTGCATTGGCTGCGCGTTCGTGGCCACGCGGTTTACGACGAGGACGGCAATCCGGTGCGCATGGCCGGCATCTCGCTCGACGTCACCGAGCACAAGACCGTCGAGGAGACTTTACGCGAGGAGCGCGAGATCCTCGAAAACGAAATCGCCGAGCGCAAGCGCGTCGAGCGCCATCAGGATCTGCTGCTCGCCGAACTCAATCATCGCGTCAAGAATACGCTGGCGATCGTGCTCTCGATCGCCACGCAAACCCTGCGGCACTCCGGCTCAGCGGAAGCGTTCCGCATCGGTTTCGAGAAGCGCATCATGGCGCTCGCCGAGGCGCACAATCTGCTCACGGACAGCAATTGGGAAGGCGCGTCGCTGCGCGCGATGGTCGCTCGCGTGCTCGACCCTTACCAGACGCCGGCCGAACCGCGCTACCATTTCAACGGCAGCGACATCCGCGTCGGCCCGAAGATCGCGGTCGCGGTGGTGATGGCGCTCAACGAGCTCGCCACCAACGCAGCGAAATACGGCGCGCTGTCGCGCAGCGGCGGCCGCATCGACGTGAGCTCGCTCGTGCGCAACGACGATGGCGAACCGCGCCTCGAAGTGGTGTGGCGCGAGAGCGGCGGGCCGCAGGTCAGGCCGCCGAGCCGCAAGGGATTCGGCACGCGGCTGATCACGGGCCTGTCGGAAGACGCCGCCGGAAGCGCCGAGATTGATTTCGCCAAAGACGGCCTGATCGCAACCTTCAATCTCCCTTTGACCAAAGAAGCCAAGTCATGACCTCATCCAACGTGCAGCCACGCATTTTTGTGGTGGAGGACGAATATCTCATCCGCATGCTGCTCGAGGATATGCTGGCCGACCTCGGCTACCAGATCAGCGCTGCGGCCGGCACGCTCAACGAAGCGCGCGAGCTCGCCAAAACCACGGAGCTCGATGTCGCGATCCTCGACGTCAACCTCGATGGCGAGGACGTGTTTCCGGTCGCCGATATTCTCACGAGCCGCGGCAAGCCGTTCCTGTTCGTCACCGGCTATGGCGGACAGGGCCTGCCCGACCATTATCGCGGCCGGCCGACACTGCAGAAACCGTTCCAGATCGAAGACTTGAAGGCAACCCTGGCGACGCTCGCGCCGGTCTGATTATTGGCCGGATCAGGCGCCGTCAAACAACGCCGCGAGCTGCGTCATGAACGGCTCGTCAGTCATGTCGAGCCGCAGCGGCGTCACCGCGATCTTGTTGTCGACCAGCGCGCGCAAATCGGTGCCGTGACCTGCGTCGACGATCGGGCCGCGGCCGAACGCGATCCAGTAATAGGGATTGCCCCGCCCGTCGCGCCGCGCCTCAATGCGCAATAATTCCTGATTGCGCGTGCCCTGCTGCGCGACGGCGACGCCCGCGACTTCGTTCGGCGGGCAATCAGGAAAGTTGACATTGATGAGAATGCCGGGCGGCATCGTTTCCTTGAGAATTTTGCGGATCAGATTGGGCGCAAACTTCGTCGCGGTTTCCCAATGCGGTGTGTGCTTGGTCGCAGACGC
>JAFAQJ010000426.1 GCA_019246455.1 Pseudolabrys sp. | reverse complement strand
TGACCTTCTACGGCGCCAAACTGGTCATCGCGACCTGGCACAATTCGATCGCGGATTTTCCGGCGCTGTCGGTCGGCATCACCTATCTGCCGATCCCGTGCGGTGGCGCCATCCTATTTCTCTTCGTGATCGAGCGGCTGCTGTGCGGCGCGCCGCCGATCCCAGCAAACATTCACTGAGCGGGACACGAGGATATCGGGGGGAATTTCATGGATATCGCTGTTCTGCTCGTGACGATGTTCTTCTGTTTCTTTATCGGCGTGCCGATCGCCTATTCGCTGGCTCTCGCGGCCATCGCCGGCTGTTTCTGGATCGGCATTCCGCTCGAAGCGGTGATGCTCAAGATTTCGGACGGCGTCTCGAAAGTGGCGATGCTGACCATTCCGTTCTTCGTCCTGGCGGGGGCCATCATGGCGGAAGGCGGCATGGCACGGCGCATGGTCGCGTTTGCCGACGCGCTGGTCGGCTTCACCCGTATTCGCGGCGGGCTCTCGGTCGTCAACGTGCTGGCGACGACCTTTCTGTCCGGCATTTCCGGCTCGGCCGTCGCCGACACCTCGGCCATCGGTTCGGTGATGATCCCGCAGATGGAGAAGGCCGGCTTTCCGCGCGTGTTCGCGACCAATGTGACGATCACCGCGTCGGTGCAGGCGCTGCTGGTGCCTCCAAGCCATAACGCCGTGATCTATTCGCTCGCCACCGGCGGCACGATCTCGATCATCAGCCTGTTCATGGCAGGCGTGGTGCCCGGGCTGCTGCTCGGCTTTGCCATCATGGTGCTGTGCCTGGTGATCGCGTATCGCGACAAGCATCCGCGCGGCACCTCAATGCCGATGCGCGACGCGATCAAGGTCACGATCGACGCGGCATGGGGCCTCATTACGCTCGTTATCATCATCGGCGGCATTCTCGGCGGCATCTTCACCGCGATCGAAGCCGGCGCGGTGGCCTGCGTGTGGGCGTTCTTCGTCACGATGTTCATCTACCGCGACTACAAGTGGCGCGATCTGCCGCAGCTTGTGCATCGCACGTTACGCACCGTCGCGATGGTGATGACGCTGATCGCCTGCGCGTCGAGTGTCGGCTATGTGATGGCGCTGACGCAGATGCCGGCCAAGATCACGGCATTCTTCCTGACGATCTCGGACAACAAATACGTCATCCTGTTCCTGATCAACATGCTGCTGCTGATCCTCGGCACCTTGGTCGACATGGCGCCATCGATCTTGATCTGCACGCCGATCCTGCTGCCGGTCATGATCAATTTCGGGGTCGACCCGGTGCACTTCGGCATGATCATGATGCTCAATCTCGGCATCGGCCTGTGCCATCCTCCCGTGGGAGCGATCCTGTTCGTCGGCTGCGCCGTCGGCAAAGTGACCATCGAGCAAGTGATGAAGACGATCTGGCCGTTCTACGCGGTCATGTTCATGGTGCTGATGCTGGTGACCTACGTTCCGTTCCTGTCGCTATGGCTGCCGTCGGTTACGGTCGGCCATCCCTGACAAAAAAACGCGCCCGGAAAGGGCGCGCTGCAGGGGAGGGATCTTGAAGATCAGCGAATGGTCGAGCCGTCGCGCACCGTGAAAACGGTGGCCTTCGGCGGCTGATAGACCGTCGGATTTTGCGCGGTAAGGACATCAGTACCCAAGTTGAGGCGGGTCGCGGCGATACCGAAGCCCGCGACCAGAATGCCGGCGACGAGGCCGACCACCACGATTTTGAGGTGGGTCGAGCGATCAGCGGTATAGAGCGTTGAATTCATGACAGGCCTCCACGGCTCTCCCAACGTCTGTCGTGCGAGCCAGGGAAAAGGTTCATTCCCAAGATGAACGTAGGCCCGGTTCCGAGGTTCCACAGGACGGATCACGGATCGTTGAATAGACGTGAAATGCCCGGGAACCGGAGAACTAGATTGTACCGACGGTCTTGAGCCGCGATCGCGGGTGGATCTCCGCCTGGGACAGTACCGGGGTCTGGGCACGGAATCGCTCAACCACGCCACGCACAAAGGGCCGAGCGTTGGCCGAAGTCACGAGGACCGGCGCTTCGCCCTCGCGGGCGGCGGCCTCGAAGCGTTCGCGCACCAGTGTGATGAATTCGGATAGGCGCGAGGGCTGCATCGTCAACTGGCGTTCCTCGCCCTGGCCGACAATCGATTCCGCGAATGCCTGTTCCCACTTGGCCGACAGCGCGATGAGCGGCAGGTAACCCCCGCTCGAGGTGTGCTGGGCGCAAATTTGGCGCGAAAGCCGGGTACGAACATGCTCAGCGAGCATCGAGGGGTTGCGCGTGGCCGGAATGGCGTCGGCGATGCCTTCGAGGATCGTGGCGAGGTCGCGGATCGAGACGCGCTCGGTCAAGAGAAGTTGGAGCACGCGCTGAATGCCCGACACCGTAATAAGCGACGGCGTGAGATCCTTGAGCAGTTCGCCCTGTTCCTTGGGCATCTCCTTGAGCAGCTTCTGCACCTCCGCATAGGAGAGCAGTTCCGCCATGTTGCCTTTGAGCAGCTCGGTGAGATGGGTCGACAGAACGGTGGCGGCGTCGACCACGGTGTAGCCTTTGAGCGAGGCATCCTCGCGCAGCGCGTTGTCGATCCAAGTCGCCGGGAGGCCGAAAGTCGGCTCGGTAGTGTGGACGCCGGGCAGATTCACCTGGCCGCCGGCCGGATCCATGACCATGAACTGGTTCGGCCAGACCTTGCCGCCGCCGGCTTCGACTTCCTTGATCTTGATGAGATACGCGTTGTCGTCGAGCTGGACGTTGTCGAGG
>JAFAQJ010000329.1 GCA_019246455.1 Pseudolabrys sp. | reverse complement strand
GTCTGAAGAGCGTGAAAGCCTTTGTAATAGAGCAGCGGTTCGATGTAGCGGTGCGTCGCCGGGTCGCGATCGTGCACGGCGATGATGTCGGCGCGGAATGCGACGCCGATCGATGGATCGGCGCTCAACGCCTCGGCAAAGGCCTGGCGGATCAGCTCATCGCCGACGTCGGCATGAGCGAGCCGCTCGGCGATGCGATGGACGACCGCCGCCTCGAGCGTGTCATGGTTGAGCACGGTGGCGTAGAAAAACGTCGAAAGCTCGGGTTCGCGGCGGACCGCCTCCTCAGCCTCGTCGCGAATCTGCGTCCAGACCGGATCGAGCCTGTTGATCTTGCCTTCTGCTTTAGCGCGCGGTTGCGGCATGTTCGTCCTCCAGCCTTGGTGGCGGGACAGATAGCTATTCTATCACAGATGGAACAGGGGCCGGCGCTGCGCGCCACGCATAGACTTTCGGCATTAATGCCGGCTTAGAAATTCGAGAATCGCCGCCGAAAACTGGTCATTTCGGTCTCCCACGACCATGTGCCGGGCACCGCTCACGTCCGCATATTCGGCATGCGGGGCCAATGCCAGAAATTCCTGCGCATGCGTTTCCTGAACCAATTCGGATGACCCGCCGCGCACCAGGAGCACAGGAATTCTCAGCCCCGCCGCCGCCGCTTTCAATTCCTGCTGCACCTTCATGCGCCCATCGTCGATGCGGTGCGGGCCTTCAAGAAAGCGCGGATCCCAATGCCAGCGCCAGCGGCCGTCCGGATGCAACCGCAAATTCTTTTTCAGTCCGTCGTGCGAGCGTGGACGCGGACGATGCGGCAGGTATTGCGCGACAGCATCCGCCGCCTCGGCAATCGAACCAAAGCCATCGCGCGCATGGGCGCGCATGAAGCCCTGGACCTTGGCGACGCCTGAAAGATCGACCGTCGGCGTGATGTCGACCAGGACGAGGGCCGCAAACGCATCGCCTTTTTTCTTGTTGTTCGCCGCCAGCAATGCAGCGATCCCGCCGAGTGACGCGCCGATCACGACCGGCTTGTGACCGGATCGCTCCACAAGCGTGCGCGCCACTGTGCCAGCGTCCGCCGCGTAGTCATCAAACGAATAAGCTCCGCTCTCGATCCAATCGGAGTCGCCGTGGCCGCGCTGGTCGAGTGCGTAGGCAGTGCGGCTGGATTGTGCGATCTCCTCTGCCGTCTTGCGCCAGGCGTGGCGCGTTTGGCCGCCGCCGTGCAGCAACAATACCGGCAGTCCACTCTCGCCATAGACATCGGCCATGAGCCGATTGCGTGCGGCGCCGGAAAACATCGCGATGGCGGGTTTGGGGTGGGTCGTCACGATACGGTCTTCAGGAAATCCAGCACGCCTTGCTTGAAGACCTTGTCCCCCACCGAGAGCATGTGGTCGCGGTCCGGGATATCGAGCGCTCGCGCGTCGGGAATGATGGCCGCCAGTTCATGCGGAGAGCCGGCCACATCGTCTTTGGTGCCGACTGCTACCAGAACCGGCGCGCGAATGGCCGCCGCTTCCTCGCGCGTCATGGTCTGGCGCGAGCCGCGGATGCAGGCGGCCAGCGCCCGACGATCCGATTTGGTCTGCTCGGCAAAAGTCCGGAACGTGCGGCCTTGCTTGTCGGCAACATTGTCGATCGAGGGCGCGAGCAAAGCGTCGACGATGCTTTGCGGCAGGCCGACACCGTCGACCAGGCGAATACCGAGGCCGCCGAGCACGACCGCTTTGACACGCGCGGCGTGTTTCTCGGCGAGAAAGGCGCAAATGCGCGCGCCCATCGAGTAGCCCATGACGTCGGCGCGAGCGATGCCGAGATGGTCCATCAGCGCCCCTACGTCGCCTGCCATTTTTTCGGTGTGATAGTCCGCCGGGTCGTAAAGCTTGCTGGATTGACCGTGGCCACGATTGTCGAGCGCGATCACGCGATGCCCCGCGCTTTTGAGCGTCGTTACCCAGCTTGGATAAACCCAATTGATCTCCTTGGTGGAGGCGAAGCCGTGCACCAGTACGATCGGCTCGCCTTCTCCCTCGTCGAGATAGGCGATCTCGACCGCGCCGTGATTGAACATGGTCATGCGGGCGATGTTCTAGCCGCGCTGTGTCAGCGCTGCAAAGCGTCTTTGCTCGGCGGCGAGCCGTCGTTCCTTGGCGCGGCGGATCAAGCGCAATGTCATTCGCTCCGTTGTGCTCTTGAGCGACGACACCACGCCGAACAGCGCGAACAGCGCCCCCAGAATCCACAATCCGAGATCGAACGCCGCAACGGTCAAGATGATAGCCCCCCGGCCGACCAGCTTGATAATGGCGCGAGTCTTGCCACCCTTCTCCGCCGCGAGCCGCGCGAAGCGCGACATTTCGCGGGGCGTCTCGGCGACTTTGAGGCCCTCGAGCGCGGCTTTGGTGCCGGCCTTGCTTTGCACACGGCCGACGTCACGCACGAGATGGAGAAGTCCACCGGCGCGTTCGACTTTCACGGCTTCGCGCGCGGCGCGGATTGCGACGGCCGGCTCGCTGATTGAAGCGCCTGCCATCGCGGCTTTAAGCCTGTTCCACTCCACGACTTGTCGCAGCGTGCGGCCCATATAAGCCGCGAGATCGGCGCTCAAGGCGCCGGTCTTGCGCGCCGCCTTAGCGAGCGACACCCCGATGCGCGCCGGCGCCGCTTCGCCAAGCGTCGCGTAAGTCGCCGCCGTAATCGCGAGGCCTACCCCCGCGAGACCCAGCACCAATTCGTCGGCCGGTTGCCCGAGGGCCATGCGGCCGCCCTCGCGCACCGCATCGCGGATGTCGCCGAACACGAAAAGGTCACCGACCGCTGTTCCGGCAAGACTCGACGCATCATTAGGTTCGCCGGTAACGAAACCCATGGCGAAGCTCTGCATAGCGTGTTGTGCGGACTCTTCTTGCGCCACGGCGGCATCGACTTTGACGCTCAGGGCTGGATCAATCGTGACGTTCCGCTCGCGCGCTAGTTCGACGAAGCTCCGGGCGAGATCGGCGTCGCTCGCCGCCAGCGCCGATTCGACTTCGCGCGTGGCAATATCCGAATCGAAATGGCCCTCGAGTGCGCGGTCGGCGATCTGTCCCGGATCGTCCTCGATCGCCAGCAAATGCTGCGCCTCGACGCCGCGCGGCACGGCATAGAGCGCGGCGCCCGTCATCAGCAGACAGGCCAGCAAGGCCGGCGCGAGCCGCACGCGCGTCATGGTCCTGTTCGTTGCTCCGGTGACCAGATCGATTCCCGGAATGCTAGTCAGCATCGGCTTCGCCCGCATGACCCCGCTGGGGATAATCCTTCGATAAAAACCGGCGTTTCTGGCGTCCGTTCCATGACGCCCGCCGCAGGCTTTACGAAGCCTTACGAACGCTTGCTCTTTGCCCTCGCCCCGGTAAGGTGCCGCGCCATTGGCTGACGTTGAGGACGAAATCATGGCCGAGCATGTCGTGCCCCACTTCCACAACGATCCGGGCGTTTCCGTGATCGAGATCGGCGCCAAGGAATTCATGTGCGTCGGCGCGACACCGCCATTCGATCACCCGCACATCTTCTGCGACATGGGCGACGACAACGAGATCATCTGCTCCTATTGCTCGACGCTTTATCGCTTCAATCCGAAACTGCATGCCAACGAGGCACGGCCGAAAGAGTGCGCCCTGCCGCTGACCGCCGCCTGATCGCCTGAAACGGAGCCGGCCGTGGCCGCCACGCGTCACGTTCTCATCGCGGGCGCCGGCATCGCCGGCTTGACCTCCGCGCTGGCTTTGGCGCGCGCCGGATTGCGTGCCAGCATCTTCGAGCAATCGGCACGGCTGGACGAAGCCGGCGCCGGCATCCAGCTCTCGCCCAATGCAACGCGCGTCCTGATCGCGCTCGGATTAGGCGAGCGGCTGCAAGTCACAGCGGTCGAGCCGCAGGCGATCCGCGTGATGTCGGGTTCTTCGGGGCGCGAGATTGTACGCATTCCGCTCGGGCGCTATGCCGAGAAACGCTATGGCGCCCCGTTTTGGGTGATCCACCGCGCCGACCTGCAGGCCGTGCTGGCCGATGCCGCGCGCGCCAATCCCGACATCACGCTCAGCCTCGCAACCCGCATCGAGGATTACGCCACGCACCGCAATGGCGTCAGCGTGCTGGCGCGGCGCGGCGGTCAGCTGGTCGAGGAACAGGCGCTCGCTTTGATCGGCGCCGATGGCGTGTGGTCGAGCCTGCGCTCGAAAATGCACCGGCGCAGCGACGCGGTGTTTCGCCATCGCGCGGCGTGGCGCGCGCTTGTCCCCGCGCACGAAGTCGCGCCGCAATGGCGCGAGCCGCTCGTTCATCTGTGGCTCGGACTGGATTCGCACCTCGTGCACTACCCGGTCAAAGGCGGCGCGCTCGTCAACATTGTCGGCGTGGTCGACGACGAATGGCGCGAGGCGGGCTGGAGCGCGAGCGGCGAACGCGACGAGGTGCTGCGCCATTTCGCGCGCTGGAGCTGGGCGGAGCCGGCGCGCGAGCTGATCGCCTCGACCAACCGCTGGCACAAATGGTCGCTGTTCGACCGGCCCTCGTCGTCGGGCGGCAGCGGGCCGGCGACGCTGATCGGGGACGCTGCCCACCCGAGCCTGCCGTTCCTCGCGCAAGGCGGCGCGATGGCGATCGAGGACGCTGCCGTTTTGGCGGCCGCGCTCGCCAAAGATGCCGACCATCCGGCCAAAGCTTTGCGCGGCTTCGAGCGAGAGCGGCGCGGTCGCACCGCGCGCATCCAGAAGCTCTCGCGTAAGCAGGCCAAGCTCTACGGCATGGTGGGACCGGAAGCCTGGGTTCGCAACAGAGTGATGCGCTGGATGGGCGGAGAAAAACTGCTCACGCGTTACGACTGGCTCTATAGTTGGAAACCGCCGATGTTCGAACTCGCCTACAAGAACGTCGTTCAACTCGGCGGCGAAGACGCGTAAGGAGAGCCTGATGTTTCCGACCACCGTCGCCGGCAGTTTGCCGAAGCCCTCATGGCTGGCCGAACCCGACAAATTATGGGCGCCGTGGCGGCTGCAGGGCACGGATCTCGCCGCCGGCAAGCTCGATGCCACGCTGTTGGCGATCAAGCTGCAAGAAGACGCCGGCATCGACATCGTCACCGACGGCGAGCAGGCACGTCAGCATTTCGTGCACGGCTTTCTCGAATTCGTCGACGGCATCGACTTCGCCCGCAAGGTCGAGATGGGCATCCGCAACAATCGTTATAAGGCGATGGTGCCGACCGTGCGCGGCGCCCTCAAGCTCAAGGGCCGCGTCCATGCCGCCGAAGCGCAGCATGCCCGCGCTCATACCAAGCGCAAACTCAAGATCACGATGCCGGGGCCGATGACGATCTCCGACACGATCGCCGACGCGCATTACGGCGACAAGGTCAAGATGGCGAACGCCTTCGCCGATCTGCTCAATCAGGAAGCCCGCGCGCTCGAAAAAGATGGCGTCGACGTCATCCAATTCGACGAGCCGGCGTTCAATGTATTTACCGACGAAGTCGCCGGCTGGGGCGTGGACGCTCTGCAACGCGCCGCCGACGGCCTCAAATGCACCACCGCCGTCCACATCTGCTATGGCTACGGCATCCAGGCCAATATCGACTGGAAAAAGTCGCTCGGCACGCAGTGGAAACAGTATGAGGCGATTTTCCCGGCGCTGGCCAGGAGCAAAATCAATCAGGTGTCCATCGAGGTCATCAATTCCAAAGTGCCGATCGAATTGCTTAAACTGCTCGACGGTAAGGACATCCTCGCCGGCGTGATCGACGTCGCGACCGATACCGTCGAAACGCCGGAGCAGATCACCGGTGTGATCTCGCAGGTGATGAAGTTCGTGGCAAAAGAGAAGATCATTTGCTGCACCAATTGCGGCATGGCGCCGATGCACCGCGATATCGCCACCGCCAAGCTCGTCGCCATGGGCCGAGGCGCGGCGCTCGCGCGGCAGAAATTCGCGTGATGTCGAACGCGCTGCCCTCGCCTTATTTCAAGGAAGAACACGAGGCGATGCGCACGCAGGTGCGCCGTTTCGTCGAGACCGAAATAAAACCGAAGGCGCTCGCCTGGGAAGAGCAAGGCATGGTGCCGCGCGAAGTACTGCGCCGCATGGGCGAGCTTGGCTTCCTTGGTATCCGTTACCCTGCCGAATATGGCGGCTCCGAAATCGACACGCTCGGCTCGGTGGTGCTGGCCGAGGAATTGGGACGTTCGACCTTCAGCGGGGTAGCGATCACGGTGCTGGTTCACACTGACATGGCATCCGTGCACATCGCCAATGCCGGATCAGCGGCCCAAAAAGCCAAATGGATGCCGGAGATCGTCGCCGGCCGCGCGATCACGGCGGTTGCCGTCACCGAGCCTGACGCCGGCTCCGACGTCAAAGGCCTCCGCACCACGGCGCGGCGCGACGGCGACAGTTACGTTCTCAACGGCGCCAAGATGTTCATCACCAATGGCGTCTATGCCGATCTTTATTGCGTCGCCGCCAAGACCAGCGCCGAAGCGCGGCCATCGCAATCGGTGTCGATGTTCCTGGTCGAGAAAGGCATGCCGGGCTTTCGCGTCAGCCGCGCGCTCGATAAGCACGGCTGGCGTTCGTCCGATACGGCCGAACTCGTGTTTGAGAATTGCCGCATACCGGCCGAGAACCTGCTCGGCGGCGAAGGCCAGGGCTTCTACGCGATCATGCACAATTTTCAGAACGAGCGTACGGTCATCAGCGCGATGGCGATGGGCGAAGCGCAGGCCGCGCTCGAACTCACACTCGATTACGTCACGACGCGCAAGGCGTTCGGCGCCACTTTGTTCGAGAAACAGGCCGTGCGTCAACGCCTGTCGATGCTGGCCGCCGAAGTCGAAGCTGGACGGCAGCTCGTCTATCACGCCGCCTGGCTCGACGCGCACGGCATCGATTGCGTGCGTGAAGTCTCGATGGCGAAGGCTTACTGTGGCGAGCTCGTCAACAAAGTCATGTACGATTGCGTCCAATTCCACGGCGGCATGGGCTTCATGCGCGAGAGCACGATCGAGCGCATGGCGCGCGACGCGCGCGTGCAGGCGATCGGCGGCGGGGCGACCGAGGTGATGCTCGAAGAGATCGCCAAGCGGATGGTCTGAGGAAAGCGCGGCCGGGCAACGCGCGCCCGCCA
>JAFAQJ010000244.1 GCA_019246455.1 Pseudolabrys sp. | reverse complement strand
GTCATTGAACATTCACGACCCAGATCATTGCCTGATGCTGTTCAAATCGAACCGCGACGCCGGCCTGATCCTGTTCGCGGCGACGCTGCTCGACGTCGCGCTCCGCGTCTAGTCGTCGAACTCGCCGTCTTCGCCGGCGATCGCTGGGATTGGCTTGTATTTCTTCTTGATCGAGCCGGTCGGCAGGTCGTCGTCGAATGCCCCGTCCTCGCCCGCGGTAGCGCGCGGTTTCATCATCGGCTTGTCGCCGACCGCGCCGGTCACGCCGCCATTTTTGGCCGCATATTTGCTGCGCGATAGCCGTGCGGCCGCCTCTTCGCCCGTCATCGCATTGGGCCGGCAGGCGCTGCGGCCTGAGGCACGCCGCATCAGATCGAGATGCATGTGGTCGTAGTGGTAGATGTTGTAGCCGGGCGCGAGCACGGTAGTGAACCGCTCGCACGCCGCCATCTGCACGTCGTGCAGGAATCCAGTTTCCTCCGGCGTGCCGTTCCAGCCATTCTTGACCAGGATCTTGCGGCCATCGGACAGCACGAAACCGGCGACGTCGAGCGCGTTGCCAAACGCATGTTCGGAAATATGCGAGGTGCCCGCGCCGACCATGCCGCGACATGAATAGGCAGAGATCTGCTTGATCTCGACCACCGGTTGTCGGAACCACTTCATCGCCGCTGGCTGCACCGCCTCGCTCACCCACTGATCGAGCGCCGAAACCATCGGACACGCGAGCGTCGCCGCCGGCGTCACTGTAGCCTTGCCGGCCGTCATGTTGAGGTTGCCCATCGGACGGCCGAGTTGCGGTGTTGGCCGCGACGGCTGGTAGGGCTGCTGATAGCTCTGACGAGGCGGGTTCTTGCTGCGATCCGGCAGCACTGCATCGTCCGGAATATCGTCGTAATCATCCGGTGGCGCATATTGCGGCGTGCGTGTCGGCGCATCGTATGGCGGCTGCGACGAATATTGCGGCCGGTATTGTTGTTGCGGCGGGCGCAGCGGCTGCACGGTCGCATCGCGCGGGTCGTAAACCGGGCGAGTCTCGATCGGCTCATAGCCGGGGGCGTCGGCGCGCGAACTGACGTCTGGTGGCGTGATCGACATCGGCCCGGACTGCGGCGGAGCGTATTGCGGCTGCGGTGCGACAACGCGCGGCGCAGGCTCAGGCGGCATGTAACGACCTTGTGCCGCCGGCGAATATTGCGGCTGTGGCGCAACAGGCCAACGCTCGGGACCGCCGGGAATCGATGCCGGCGGACGAATTTCATCGCCGTAGCCCAGCACCGGGCCGTCGCCGAGCGCGACGACCTTGAGCGGGAAGTCGGCGCCACACATGCCAGGGCCTTCGATCGGCTCGATGCGCACGACAACCGCGCTTTCCTTCACCGCGCCGGATTTCAGGCACGAGACTTCGGCCTCGTGGCGCCATGTCTCGCGCTCGCCGCCGAACTGAATGCCGCGACCGCAACCGGCCAATGCGACCAGCGCAATCGAACCCAGGAGATAAAGACGGAAACCCAGCCCCATGCCCGCAAAAATGCGGTCAACTCATTTAACGAGGCTTTGATGCGTCGAAGCAGGAATTTGTTAAGCCTAAGAATTCGTTTCCACGCTTGATCGGCGCCGGCATTTCCGTTCACATCGCACGGGGCGCGCAGGCAGGGGCATCAGGTTCATGGAAGGCAAGGCGCGTTTCATTTTTCCGGTGCTGATCACGGCCGTTATCGTCTTCATTGTTTCCGGCGTCGTGACCTTCGCCAACATCGGCCTCCGTCCCGATTTCGTCGAACGCTGGATGAAGGCGTTCCTGACCGGCTGGCCGGTCGCGATCGTCGTCGCCTATTTCGCGATCCCGGTAGTGCGGCGTGCCACGCAGGTATTGGTCCGGCTCATTGATGGACCATCACCGTCGGCCTGACGCGCAATGCAAATTGCGCAGAGGGCGGTAATTCCATGCTCTCGCCGATGGTGACCGCGAACCATTCGCCTCGCAAATCCGCGCAATGTGCTGCAACAAAACCGTCATGCACCGCGGCAAAGCGCGCAGCAGCGATGATTGTCGCGCACGATCAATCGGTTGGTCGCGCATGTTCCGCACGCATGGCGATTTATCGAAATTTGACGCAGCGTTTCGCGAAAAGCGTTTCCAGCTGGCCGTCTCGCTCTGGTAAATTCAGCTCACCACATCGAGACAGGGAGGCGCTTCTTTATGGACACGTCCCTCAGGCTCAACACACTGGCAGTGTGCGCGGTATTTGCGTTCGTCGGAGCGATTCTGCTCGGCGCTTTTTGAAATCACACTAGCCAAAGCAAGGACGACGCACCGGCGACGATATCGCCGGTGTTTTGTTTTTACTCCGCCGCGACCATCGCACTCGGATTGTAGTTGAGGATCGGTGCAAGCCAGCGCTCGCATTGTTCGACGGACCAGCCCTTGCGCCGCGCGTAGTCTTCGACTTGGTCGCGCTCGATCTTGCCGACGCCAAAATAGTGCGACTGCGAATGGCTGAAATAGAGGCCGCTCACCGACGCGCCGGGCCACATCGCGAAACTTTCGGTGAGGTTGACGCCGGCATTCTTCTCGCCGTCGAGCAACTTGAACAATGTGGCCTTCTCGGTGTGATCTGGCTGCGCCGGATAGCCCGGCGCGGGGCGAATGCCGCGATATTTTTCGCCGATCAGCTCGGCGTTGGTCAGCGTCTCGTCCGCCGCATAGCCCCAGAATTCCTTGCGCACGCGCGCATGCAGCCGCTCGGCGAACGCTTCAGCGAGGCGGTCAGCCAGCGCCTTCACCAGAATCGATGAGTAATCGTCGTTGGCGAGCTTGAAGCGGTCGGCGATTTCGTCCTCGCCGATCCCGGCCGTGACGATGAAGCCCCCGATATAGTCGGGGATGCCGCTCGCGCGCGGCGCGATGAAATCGGCGAGCGCGGCATTGGCGCGCCCTTCCCGCTTCGACAATTGCTGGCGCAAGGTGTGGAACACCGCGATCTGCTGCTGTCGCGTGTCGTCGGCGTAGACATGAATGTCGTCGCCCTCGGCCTGCGCCGGCCAGAAGCCGCACACCGCGCGCGCCCGGAACCATTTCTCCGTGACGATCCGGCGCAGCATGTTTTGCGCGTCGTCATAGAGTTCGCGCGCCGCCTTGCCCGACTTTGGATCGTCAAGAATCTCGGGAAAACGCCCGGACAGCTCCCAGGTCTGGAAGAACGGCGTCCAGTCGACGGTCTCGATCAGCTCGTTGAGCGGGTAGTCGTCGAACGATTTAGTGCTAAAGAATCGCGGCCGGACCGGTTTGTTAGGCCCGGCCCAGTCGCATTTGAACGCATTGGCCCGCGCGGCCGCCAGCGGCAATCGCGCTTTGTCCTCTTGGGCCCGCGCATGGGCCTCGGCGATCTTCTGATACTCGGTGCGCAGGTCCGAGACATAGGCCGAGCGGCCGTTCATCAGCGCCTGCGCAACGCCAACCGCGCGGCTCGCATCGTTGACATAGACGGCCTGCCCGCGCCGGTAGTTCGGATGAATTTTCACCGCGGTATGGACGCGGCTTGTGGTAGCGCCGCCG
>JAFAQJ010000242.1 GCA_019246455.1 Pseudolabrys sp. | reverse complement strand
CCTTTAACGATCATGCCGGCGAGCCAGCCGGCGATGGCGCCGACGACGATCAGAATAATCAAGCTTTCGAGAGACATGGCGTAACCCCCGGTGAAAAACGCCGCTCAGTCAAGCGCAAAGCGGGCGGGCCGTCGATGGCCGGCGGGGATAAGTCGGACTAACGCGGCAAATCAACGAGGTCTGGCCAGCAATAGCGCCTGCGCCGCGGCCATCCCGCTGAAATAGGCGCCGTGCGCAGTCGAATAGCTCGCTTGTGACGTCGCTTCGCCGGCAAAGAACAGCCGGCCGTCCACCGGCGCGGCCAGCATGGCCCGGCGGTCCGCTTTGCCCGGTTCGGCGAACGAATAGGCGCCACGGGCAAACGGATCGAGGCCCCAAAGATGCATGGCGATCGGCTTGATGCGGCGCGCAAAGGCCGAACCGAGCACGTCGGTGAGTTGCTTTGAGGCAAAGTCGAAGAACGCCGGCTCGCCCTGCGATTCGAGATCGTGTGCCAGGGTGCCGCCGAAATAGCACTCGATGATCGAACGGCCAAACGGCCGCATGTGATAGGTCGCGGTCGCGGTGCGGTCGGTGCAGCCGAAGATCCGGCTATCCTTGTCGAACTCCTCGGCGAACGCGAGCGACAGAAATAGCTTGTCATTGAGACCCAATGGCAGGCCGCGCGCCGCTTCGGTTTTCTGAAGCAGCTTTGGACGAAACAGGCCGTCGGTCTGCGCGATGACGGTCGACGGCAGCGTGATGATCGCGCGGTCGGCTTTGATGATGCCTTTGGTGGTTTCGATCCTGAGCCGGAGCGCGCTGTGATCGATCCGCGTCACCGGCGTTTCCAACGCCATCGGCAGATCGACGCCGTGCGACGCAATTGTGACGCCATAGCCTTCGACCACGCGCCAGTTGATCTCCGTGTCGGCGTAACGCACCGCGTCGATCGCTGACACGCGATTCCATTCCGTACCGCTGATATAGGTGCCGATCGCGTTGATCAGCCCGTTCCAGCGGTTGCCCGGTTCCAGCGCATCGGACGCCGGACGATCGATGCCGTTCGCCGTCATCGCCTCGAGCCGCTCGAAAAAGGCGTGCTGGGCTTCGCGGAATTGCTCTTGCTCGGTGAGCGGAAACCGGTCCTCGTGCGAATTGCGAAACCACGGTGGGCGGGTCTTGTCGATCGTGCGGCCTTGCCGCTCGGCAACCGCCACCCAGGGATTACGGTCGGCCGAGTGCAGCCAGCCGCAACCGAGATCGATTGGCTCGCCGGAGGGCGCGAACATCGTCCAAGCGCGCCCACCGAGCCGCGAGCGCGCTTCGATCAGCAAGGTGGAAATGCCGGCGTCGTGGAGCTGGCGCGCCGCCGCGATGCCGGCCGCGCCGCCGCCAATGATCGCTACTTCGACGTCGTTATTGGCCATGCGGCAGTCCAGCGGATTATCTTAAGGGGACGGGGTCGTGATTCGGCAGCTTCAGGTCAGGCACGTGATTCAATCGTCCCGTCATTTTCATCTCAGCATCGCGCTCTCGATCTGTCTTCTCTACTATTCGATTTTTTTATTGATCCCGGCGAATCCTCTGCTGAATGACCCGGATACGTTCTGGCATATCGGCACCGGACAATGGATTCTGGATCACGCTCAATTTCCAACGGTCGACGTATTTTCATATACCGCGGCCGGCAAGCCCTGGACCTCCACGGAGTGGCTCTCTGATATTATCTTTGCTGTTGCGTTCAAGATCGGCGGATGGCGCACGGTGGCGGCTTTGGCTGCCTTAACGTGCGGCGCCATCGTCGGCTTGTTATGCTTCTATCTGCTGCGAAATCTCAGGTTTTCCGTTGCGATTGCCTGGACCGCGCTGAGCGCGGCGCCAGTCAGCTCGCACTTTCTAGCCCGCCCTCACATTTTTTCATACGCGCTGCTGGTGATCTGGACGATCAAATTGGTCGAAGCTTATGACCGCGATGATTTCAATACCTCGTCGCTGTTTTTTTTCGCGCCGGTGATGGCGCTGTGGGCCAATCTCCATGGCAGTTTCACGTTCGGCCTCGCGCTGCTCTACGTCTTTACCGGGATCTGTTTTCTTCAGCTTTTTTTCCGCCGCGATTACGCAAAATGCCGGCCTCTTCTGATCATCGTGTCGATTGTGACTATTGCCGCGCTGATAACGCCTTACGGGATTGCGTCGGCTCTGGCGACACGGGAGCTGCTGAATCTGAAATACACCATTCCGCAAATCATCGAGCTGCGGGCTCCCGATTTTCAGACCGAGCATGTGGGTCTGATCGCGTTGCTGGCGACTTTATTGGCGATGGCGGGATTGGGGGTTCGCCTGCGTGGCGCGCGTCTGATCGCATTCGGCATGATCCTGTTTACGGGCCTGACGTACATGCGCGGGCTGGTGATGTTTTTCCTGTTGGCGCCCATCATTCTGGCGCGGCCCGTTGCGGCGCGTGCCTGGTATCTCGCGTCGCAGCTTTCGGAATCACCGGCTGCCGGTGGCGAATCCGATCCGGTCTTACGATTCTTCCACCGATGGTCGGTTGCCATCGCCGCAAGCTGTGCTGGGATTGCCGCGCTGGTCTCGGTCTCGACGTGGTGGCTGCGCGATATCGCGCCTCCGGGATCGACGGCGCCAAGGGCCGCGATCGATTTCGTTCAAAG
>JAFAQJ010000239.1 GCA_019246455.1 Pseudolabrys sp. | reverse complement strand
TACTGCTGACGCTGGCAAACCCGCTACGCAGAGCGCAGCCAACGCCGCACATAGCATCGTGCGGCAGCCGGCGCGTTTGGGTCTCGCCTCTGGTGGGATCGCGGCCATGATCCGCTCAGGTCCCGCTCGGCCGTCCGTCGATCTTCGGCAGGCTGTCCTTGGTTTGCTTCTTGTCCTTGGCGGCCGCGCGAGCTGCCAGTTCGACAGTGAGTTGTTGTGCGGCGTCCGCCGTCATCTGCGCCATGATCTCCGACATCTTGCGCGGATTTATCTGGGTCGCGACGTCAATGAGTACGCGCATGTCGAGCTTGTCGAAGATTCGCGCGGCATCTTTCGGCTTCATGTTTTCGTACATCGATACAATGTTCTTGAAGCGTTCGGCTTCCGCTTTGTCGCGCGCGTCGATGGTGTCGTTGACCTTATTTTCCAGTGCCTTGAGTTCGGCGATCCGTGCCTCGACGCGCTTCTCGGCAGCTTTCAGCAGGCTCTCGCGCATATCCATTTCTTTGGCGCGCGCGTCGATCTCGGTACGGCGGTCCGACAGGCTTTCAAGGATGGCGCGCTCGCCGGCGGGCGCAAGCTTGGCAGCATCGGTGTTAACGACAACACCGTCTGCGCTCTTCGGTGGATTGGCCGCTTTGTTGGCAGCCGACGGCGGCGGAGCTGCGGGTTTACTGTCGACCGAGCCGGTAATGTCGCGGCTAGCGTCGCCGCCGTAATTGAACATCTCCTGGGCCCACGATTGCCTGGTCGCAGGCTGACTGTTCGCGACGACAATGGGCGTTACAGCGGGGACGCTGTCGCTATTCGTGACCGTTAGCTTATCCGGCTGATTGCGGTCGCGCAGCCGCTCACCGAGCGTGTAGCCGCCATCAAAGATCAGTCCGGAGACCTTGAGCGCGAACAGGCTCACCGTCGCAAGAAGGACGAGCGGAATCAGCCTAAAGTCGCGCGCCCAACGCATCATGCTGCAAGACCGGTCCCTTTTGCCGTAGCAGCCGCATGGACAGTGGCCTGCCCATTCACGCGCGCCTTGGCGCGCTCAGCGAACGCCGTCGCCGCCGCCGCAACAGCCCGCGCATCGGGCACGTTTTCCTCGACGAGGCGGCCAGCGCCGGTGATCCGCGTCAGGCGGCCCAGCAGTTCCTCGCTCGCGCCACGCTCGCGCGCGAGCTCATCCGATAGCCGCTCGGCGTCGGCCAATTGCTGACCAAGCGAAGCCTCGGTGTCGTGCATCGTGCTTTTGAGTCCGGCGATTGCGCGCTCGGCGATTTCAGTCGCGGTGACCAGCTCGGAAATCGTCGCGCGCAGCGATTGCTCGTCGGCTTTAAGCAGACGCAGCTGACTATTGAGGCGCACGCAGTACAGGATCGTGAGCAGGAGCAGGACCGCGACCATGCTCTCGATCATGAAACCGAAATGGTAGCTCACGGGGCCTCCAGCCTGTTGGTGGATTCGTCGGCTTTCTCGAACATCGCAAAGGTGGTGCGTGGCCGGCGCAGCGGCTTGGCGACCCGCACTGCAACGCGATCGCCGACCTTGCCCATGCGGCCCTCGGTGAGCGTCACGTCGCCGCAACGCACGGTCACAAGCGCTTCGGGCTTGAGTTCGAGAGGTAGCGTGTCGCCGACCTTGAGATTCATCATCCGGCGCAGCGGCAATTGCGTCTCATAGAGCACCGCATCGACACCGACCTGTGCCTGTCCGATTTCGGTGGCGAGATGGCCTTCCCAGATCGGATCGCGGCCGAACTTCTCACCCATGAACATCTGGAGAAGCACGGCGCGGATCGGTTCGATCGTCGCGTAAGGCAGCAGCAACTCGATCGTGCCGCCGCGGTCTTCCATATCGATGCGCAGGCGCACCAGAATCGCGGCGTTGGCGGGACGCGAGATCGCGGCAAAACGCGGATTGGTTTCGAGGCGATCAATATTAAATTTTACCGGCGACAGCGGCTTGAAGGCGAGCTCGGCATCGGCCAGCACGACCTCGATCATGCGCTTGACGAGGTTCGACTCGATCGTGGTGTAAGGCCGGCCTTCGACGCGGATCGCGTTCTGGCCGCGGCGACCGCCGAGCAATACGTCGATGATCGAGTAGATCAGGCTGGAGTTGACGGTGGCGAGGCCGAAATTATCCCACTCTTCGGCCTTAAAGACCGCGAGAATGGCCGGCAGCGGAATGGAATTGAGATAGTCACCGAAACGCACCGACGTGATGCGGTCGAGCGAGACTTCGACGTTGTCAGAGGTGAAGTTGCGCAGCGACGTCGTCATCAAGCGCACTAAGCGGTCGAAGACGATTTCCAGCATCGGCAGACGCTCATAGGACACCATCGCCGAGTCGATGATGGCGCGGATGCCGGAGCGATCGTTGAGCGTGACGTCGGCGAGACTAAAGCCGAGGAGGCTGTCGATCTCATCCTGGTTCAGGATGCGGTCGGCGCCACCTTTCGATTGCTGTCCGAACTGACCGGCGTCGTCGGTTGCAGCGGCCCACTGCGCCGCGGCGACTTCGGCGTTTTGTGCGTCTTCCGTCGCTGCCGCAGGAGCGCCTTCAGCGTTGAGCGCCAGGCCCCATTCGGCGGCCAGCGCGTCTTGATCGATTTGGTCTTTCTGCTGCGCCATCGTCTATAGCGTCACTGCACCACGATTTCCTTGAACAGCACCGCGGTCACTTTGTTGGGCGCGACCGCAACATTGACCCGGCGGGTCAATTCTTCCTTGAGGCGATAGAGACCGGCGGAGCCGTCGAGATCGGTCGGCCGCAATTCGCGCAGATAAGTCTGGAACGCATCCATCACGCGCGGCATCAGCGGTTGGATCTGAGCGACGAGATTCTGCTCGGGCAGTTCGAGCACCACTTTGACTTTCAGATATTGCGTACGGTCGGGCCCGCTATTCGCGAGATTGACCAGCACGTCCGGCATGTCGACGAAGACGGCTGGCTTCACGACGACCGCTTCTTCCTTCTTCTCGTGCGAGAAGAAGTGCAGGTATCCGTAGGTGCCGCCGCCGGCGAGCACAGCGAAAGCCGCCGCGCCGATAATCATGATCTTGAGGGATGGCAGCGCGAATTTGCGTTTCGGCTGTGCCGGTTGTTCAGCGGCGTCGCCTGCCGTGTCTTCTTGCGCCGCTTCTGCGGCCTTTGCCTTAGCTGCCATGATGAACCACCCCATTCGCAATTGCTGGAGTCAGTCGGCGGCGAAAACACGCGAAAACTGGCCGCGGACGCGACCCCTTGCGCCCTGCGGCCAAGGTAGGTCCGTATGGTTAACAGTTACTTTCCCGAGGGTTCCGGCTGGGAAAGTTTTGCCGGTTTTGCGCGGCAAACGGCCAATTTTGCCCGACTAACCCCGTACCGATTTTCACTTAACTTGCTGAGTTTTCGAGTCTTTCCGACTTGGCACGGCCGCTGCAAAGCATTCGATGCCGCAGCTTGGGAGAGTCGCGGCAACGGACAGAGCGGACTTCGGGAGTGGTCTGCGCTGCGATGGCTAGGGGAGCACGATGCAAAATGCCGCGTTAGTGGGTCTTTCGCGTCAGGTCGCGCTTCAGCGCGAACTCGATGTGGTCGCCAACAATATCGCAAACATGAACACCATCGGCTTCAAGGCCGACAGTTCGGTGTTCGAGGAATTTCTGTCGCCAACCGCGCGCGGCGACGGTGTGTCGACGACGGACGCCCGCGTCAGCTTCGTGCGCGACCGCGGCACCTGGCATGACTTGAGCCAAGGGTCGGTCGAGACGACCGGCAATCCGCTCGATATCTCGATCGACGGCAAAGCTTTCCTTACCATCCAGACGCCGCGTGGCGAACGCTACACACGCAACGGCGCTCTGCAGATCAACGCGCAGGGTCAGCTTGTCACCACCGACGGCAGTCCGGTGCTCGGAGAATCCGGCCCCATCTCGCTGCAGCCCGGCGATCATGATGTCTCGGTCAGTCCCGAAGGCGTCGTCAGCGTGCGCGAAGGCACGTCGATCATCGACTCGCAGCGCGGCAAGCTGCGCCTCGTCAGTTTCGATGCGGCTAGCGAAGCGAAACTTCAGAAAGACGGCTCCGGGGCATTCAACGCCAATGGTGGGACGCCGACGCCGGACAAAACGTCCCGCGTCATTCAGGGCTCGATCGAAAAATCGAATGTGCGGGGCGTCGTCGAGATGACCCGCATGATGGAAATCACCCGCGCCTACACGCAAGTCGCCGCGATGCTGCAGCAGCAGAGCGACATGCGCACCAGCGCGATCAACAAGCTCGCCGACGTGCCGGCGTGATCTAAGGAGCGTTAAGTCATGCGAGCCCTGTACACCGCGGCGACCGGGATGATGGCCCAGGAACTTAACGTTCAGGTCATCTCCAACAACATCGCCAACATGCGCACCACCGGTTACAAGCGCCAGCGCGCCGAATTCCAGGACCTGCTCTACGAGCACGTGCGCCGGATCGGTACACAGACATCGGATCAGGGCAACATTCTGCCGGTCGGCGTCGATCTTGGCTCCGGCGTCAAGACCGTCGGCACGCCGCGCCTGATGACCCAAGGCACGTTGGCGCAAACCGGCGCCGATCTTGATCTGGCGATCCGCGGCGAAGGCTTCTTCAAGATTCAGTTGCCCGACGGCACTTATGCTTACAGCCGCGACGGCTCATTCCAAATGGATGCCCAAGGCCGCATCGTCACCGCACAAGGCAATCTGATAATGCCGGGCATCACGATCCCGCAAAATTCGACTGGTCTGACGATCAACTCGCAGGGGCAGGTTTCGGTGACGCCGCAAGGCACCACGACCCCGACCGTGCTCGGACAGCTCACGCTGACGCGCTTCATCAACAAAGCCGGCCTCCTATCGATCGGCGACAACATGTTCCAGGAGACTCCCGCCTCCGGCACGCCGCAGGACGGTCTGCCCAACACCGACGGTGCCGGCGACCTCCAGCAGGGCAACCTCGAGGGCGCCAATGTCGAGGCGGTCAGCGAAATTTCGGACCTGATCGCCGCGCAGCGGGCGTACGAGATGAACAGCAAGGTCATCACGGCAGCCGACCAGATGCTGTCGTCGACTGCCAACATGATGCGCTGAGGGGTCGCCACGATGACAAATATGTCAATCCATCTGATCCGTACGCTCGCTTTTACCGCTTTGGCGCTAGCCGCCTTCGTCGCCTCCTCTGCTGCGCAAGTAACCGGTTCGATCGAGCCGCAACATCCGGTGCTACGCGCGCAGGCGACGGTCATCGGCGACGTCGTGCGCATCGGCGATCTGATCGACAACGCAGGTGTAGTCTCGAACGTCGCCATCTTTCGCGCGCCGGACCTCGGCACCACCGGCAGTGTATCGGCGGCTCAGGTTGCCGAAATCGTTCGTGCCCATGCCATCGTTGGGCTTGATACCGCCGGTCTCGCCGAAGTGACGGTCACGCGCGCCAGCCGCCTGGTTGCCGCGACCGACATCGAAAATCTGATCACCGGCGCGCTGACCGCCCAATACCCGCTCGGTGCAACGCAAGATCTCGTCTTGGCTTTCGACCAGACACTGCGCGGCATCCAAACCGATCCAACCGCAACCGGTCTGCCGCACGTGGTTGCTCTTTCATTCAATGCCCGTAACGGTCGCTTCGACGTTACCGTGGATCTGCCGGGCGGCTCAAAGCGCCGTCTCACGGGCACAGCGACACCAACAGCCAACGTCATCTCAGTATCGCGACCGCTGACGCGCGGCGAAGTGTTCAAGGCCGGCGATCTCGTTAGCGAGCGCCGCCCGCGCGCCGATCTCACCGCCGACATGCTCACTTCGGAAGATCAGGCCATCGGGCTCGCGGCGCGCGGCGGTCTCAGTCCCGGCCGTCCGTTGCGCAACAGCGACCTGATGAAGCCGGAGATGATCCACCGCAACGAGAACGTGACGCTGGTGTACGAAGTGCCCGGCATCACTTTGACACTTCGGGGCAAGGCCTCCGATGGTGGCGCCGAAGGCGATACGATCGAAGTTCTCAACGTGCAATCGAAACGCATGGTGCAAGGCGTCATCACCGGGCACGGCCGCGTGGTGGTGACGGCTGCGATGCCGAGCGTCGTTGCCGAGGCCGATGCCAAACCGTCCACCGTGTCCAAAGCGCCCGCACGCGCGCAGTAAGAAAGTTATGTCATGACCGTATTCAAGCTGTTGCGTTGCACGAGTTCGCTGGCTGTGCTCGCTTTCATGCTCGCCGGCTGCGCCGCATTCGATCGCCTCAAGAATGTGGGCGAACAGCCGGCGCTGAGTTCGATCGATAACCCGACGGCGCGGCCGGGGTACAAACCAGTGCAGATGCCGATGCCGGATGTGCAGCCGGCCTCGTACAATCCCAATTCACTCTGGCGCAACGGATCGCGCGCGTTCTTCAAGGATCAACGCGCGCAGCGCATCGGCGACATTCTCACCGTTAAGGTCAACTTCACGGACAAGGCAAACATCGCCAACGAAACGCAACGCAGCCGCACTAACAAGGAAGACAGTGGAGTCGACAATTTCTTTGGCAAAGGGAAGTTGCCGCTCACCAATGGCGCCTTACCGACTCGCATCTTCACGGCGGATTCGACTGCCTCTAGCGATGGCAAAGGCTCGGTGCAGCGCCAGGAAGCGCTCTCAACCAATGTGGCCGGAGTGGTCACCCAAGTGCTGCCGAACGGCAACCTCGTGATCGAGGGCAAACAGGAAATCCGGGTGAATTTCGAGGTCCGCGAACTCATTGTCGCTGGCGTTGTTCGGCCGGAAGACATCGAGAGCGATAACACCATCGATTCCAGCAAGATCGCGCAAGCACGCATTGCCTATGGCGGGCGCGGGCAAATCACGGATGTGCAGCAGCCGCGTTATGGCCAGCAAGTGCTTGACGTCTTGTTGCCGTTCTAGAGCGTAACGCGTTCACCCGCGTAGCTCATCGGGCTCCCACGCCATCTCCGGGCGCGCGAACGGAGATGGCGGCATACGCGGCCTCTGGCCGGCTCCCCCGCCGGAGGCCGCGTTTTCTCAAGTGCTGGACGACTCACCGGGGTCTTTCTAATCATCGCTCGGTTTTGCCATGATGCCGCTGCCGACCGCCAAACCGATCAACGTACCGCAAGTGCTGGAGCAGGCGCTGGCCTTCCATCATCAGGGGCGGCTGGTCGACGCCGACCGTCTCTATGGCGTGATCCTTGCGGCACGGCCTGAGCATTTCGACGCGCTGCAGATGCGTGGCCTTATTCGGCTTGCCGTGGGAGATCTAACGCAAGCACTCAATCTCGTCGCCGCAGCGCTGAAGCAGCGGCCGACCTCGCCGCAAGTGCTCCTCAACTACGGCATGGTTCTCAACGCGATGAACCGCCATGAGGAGGCTTTGGCGAGTTTTGAAGCGGCGCTTAAGCACAAGAAACGTTACGCCGAAGCGCTCAACAATCGCGGCGCCGTGCTCGCAGCACTGGACCGCAACGAGGAAGCACTCGACGGCTACCGCCGCGCCATCGATATTAAGCCCGATTACGCAGAAGCCTGGTCGAATATGGGCAACGTGCTCAAGACGCTGGTGCGCTACGATGATGCGCTGGCCGCGTTCGACCGCGCCATCAAGCTTCAGCCAAAAAATTCCAAGAATCACAACAATCGCGGCACCGTATTCTCTTCACTCAAGCGCTACGACGAAGCACTCGCTTGTTATGATCAGGCGCTGGCGCTTGACCCGCGATCGCATGAAGCCCTGCACAACCGTGGCAGCGTATTACGATCGCTCGGCCGTCATATCGAGGCGCTCGCCGATCTCGAGAAGGCGATTGCAATCAATCCGGCTCACGCTCCGGCGTATTTCAACCGGGGCTCGGTGCTCGCCGATTTCAATCGCGCGGTCGACGCCGCTGCAAGCTACGACGCCGCCGCACAGATCGATCCAAAATTCACCGAGGCCAAGATCGCGGCCGCCATCGCTGAATTGCCGATCTTGTTCCGCAACGAAAACGAAATCGCGGAACGGCGCGCCGCCTATGGCAAGCGCCTCGCGGCCCTCAACGGGGAAATCACGACCGAGAATGCCGCGAAATACTTAAAGGCTGTGGGCGGTAACCAGCCTTTTTACCTCGCGTATC
Organism: Pseudolabrys sp.; assembly: GCA_019246455.1. Taxonomy (GTDB): domain Bacteria; phylum Pseudomonadota; class Alphaproteobacteria; order Rhizobiales; family Xanthobacteraceae; genus Pseudolabrys. The sequence goes on along the minus strand of JAFAQJ010000239.1, from coordinate 5,393 downwards.
AAGGGCAAAACGATCGCGAGCTGCAAAGTATTTATGGCCGCATCGTCTGTCGTATTGTCGGCGCGCATTATCCGCCCGCTCCGCCGGTAGACCCGCCAGTGCCCGGCGAGCCCATCCGAGTCGGCATCGTCAGCGGCTTCTTTTATCACCACTCCAACTGGAAGATTCCAATCAAGGGGTGGCTCAGCCAGATCGATCGGCAGCGCTTCCGGCTATTCGGCTATCACACCGGTCTCAAAACTGACGGCGAAACGCAAATTGCCACCTCCATGTGCGAGCGCTTCGTGCAAGGCCCGATGTCGATAGCAAAATGGCGTGAAACGATCGAGACCGACAAACTCCACGCGCTGATCTATCCCGAGGTCGGCATGGACGAGATCAGCGTGCATCTAGCAGCGCAGCGCATCGCCCCGGCCCAGTTCAATTCATGGGGTCATCCCGACACCAGCGGCTTTCCGACGCTCGACTACTATCTCAGCAGTGACTTGATGGAGGGGCCGGACGCTGCGGATCACTACAGCGAAAAGCTCGTGCGGCTGGCCAACCTTTCGATCTACTACGAGCCGCCCGTGACCAAGCCCGTCGCGCTCTCACGCTCCGAGCTTGGCTTGCGAGACGACGCCCTCGTGTTCTGGTGCGGCCAATCGGTCTACAAATACCTGCCGCAGTACGACCACGTGTTCGCGCAGATCGCGAAACTAGTGGGCAATTGTCAGTTTGCCTTCCTGAAGCATCAAGGGGCATCCGTCGTCAGCGATGTGTTTCAGGAACGCTTGCAGCGTGCCTTCGCGGCCGAAGGCCTAAACGCCGCCGACTATTGTGTCGTGATGCCGCGGCTTGACCGTGACAAGTTCGTTGCAGCGATCGGACTGAGCGACGTCGTGCTCGACAGTATTGGATGGTCCGGCTGTAACTCGACGCTCGAAGGCCTCGAGCACAACATGCCGGTCGTGACGCTAGCGGGCGAATTCATGCGCGGCCGCCACACCTCGGCGATTTTCCAGATGATGGGCATTACGGACACCATCGCCTCGTCGGTCGAGGATTATGTCGCGCTAGCGGTCCGTTTGGCACGCGAACCATCGCTTCGCGAGGACCTCAAACGGCGCATTGCAAATAACAAGGCCCGGCTGTTTTTTGACCGGGCCCCGGTGAGGGATCTGGAAAATTTTATCGAGCGCGCGGTGCGTGGTGGGTAGGCGTCACTCGTCGCGATAGACGCGTTCGCGCCGCTCGTGGCGTTCCTGTGCCTCGACCGACAGGGTCGCGATCGGCCGCGCCTCGAGGCGGCGCAACGCGATCGGCTCGCCGGTCTCTTCACAATAGCCATAAGAGCCATCTTCGATGCGGCCGAGCGCCTCGTCGATCTTGGCAATCAGTTTGCGCTGGCGGTCGCGGGCGCGCAGTTCAATAGCGCGGTCGGTTTCGGAGGAGGCGCGGTCGGCGAGATCCGGGTGATTTTGATTTTCTTCTTGCAGATGCTGCAGCGTTTCCTTGGCTTCCTTGAGTATGTCTTCTTTCCAAGACATCAGCTTGGCGCGGAAGTACTCCCGCTGCCGTTCGTTCATGAACGGCTCTTTGTCAGATGGTTTGTAAGGCTTCGTCTTCGCCAACATCCTGCGACTCCTCACTCTTTTTGTTTTTGCGAGTCAGAAACCTCCCCCTCGCGCGGCGAGCTTATATAGGGCCGCCGCCGCCTCGACAATATCTTTGATGGGCCATAGGCCGGGGATTATGACGGTTTTGTAAGGTCTTAGGGGAAACGGTGAGTTCCCTAGTGAACGCCGGCCTTGGCCAACTCCACTTCCAGCCGCAGTTCGATTTCGCCGAGCACGACATCGAGCCCGCTGTCGCCCGAACCGCCCTTGATACTTTCGGCCGCCGCCTTAAGTCGCCCCAGCATCGTCGGATCGACATCGCCGCTGAGAACCCCGACCTTGAGGCTATCCAGCGCGTCGAGCGCCGCTCGCCCCTGCTTCACCGCGCGCTTGCGCCGCTCGGTGGCGTCGCCCACGCCTTGGAGGGCGATGAGAGCATCAACACTCGAGACCGAGCGAAGCGCGCCGGTCGACGGTGTCTCACGTGGCGCATCGCCTTCGCTGACGCTGAAGCCACCCGGCGCCGCAGTGCGCCGGGGGTTCGCCGGCGAGGTCGCCCGCGCTGCTCCGTTGGTTCCATAAACGCGCATAGGAACAACCTGCGCTCTTATGGTTAATCGCCGGTAAAAATCCTCGGCATTTCTTGCCGGGGCACGGCCATTCATGCCGGGCCGCGGCGGGGTTCGCGAAGAGAAAAGCTAGCAATCCTCTGCGTTTTCTGTTTGGCACGGCATTCGCAAGGTGATGCGCGGAACCGTCACATTGGGGAGCAGTGATGACGAGGACGTTCAAGGCCGCATTGGTTGCGGTGCTCATGGTCTTGTGCGTCCCGGTGGGAGCCGGGGCGAACTCGCGCATCAAAGACCTCGCCAATATCGAAGGCGTGCGCCAGAACCAGTTGATCGGCTACGGCCTCGTAGTCGGTCTCAACGGCACCGGCGACACCCTCAATAACATCCCCTTCACGAAGCAATCGCTGACCGCGATGCTCGAGCGCCTCGGCGTCAACATTCGCGGCCAGACTCTGCGCACCGGCAACGTTGCGGCGGTGATGGTAACAGCGAACCTGCCGGCCTTCGGCACGCAGGGCACCCGTATCGACGTAACGGTGTCCGCACTTGGCGACGCCAAAAGTCTCCAGGGCGGCACGCTGCTCGTGACGCCGCTGCTCGGCGCCGACGGCAACGTCTATGCCGTTGCGCAGGGTTCGGTCGCGATCGGCGGTTTCCAGGCCGAGGGCGAAGCCGCGAAAATCGTACGCGGTGTGCCGACCGTCGGGCGCATCGCCAACGGCGCGCTGATCGAGCGTGAAATCGAGTTCGCACTGAACCGTCTCAATCAGATGCGGCTTGCCCTACGCAATCCCGATTTTACGACAGCGAAGCGTATCGCCGCGGCCGTCAACGATTTCATCGGTGCACCGACCGCTGAGCCGCTCGATCCAGCGACCGTGCAACTCACTATTCCGATGCAGTATCGCGGCAACGTCATCGCGCTGCTGACCGAGATCGAGCAGTTGCAGGTGGATCCGGATCAGCCGGCCAAGATTGTGATCGACGAACGCTCCGGCATCATCGTGATGGGCCGCGACGTGCGCGTGTCGATGGTCGCAGTGGCACAAGGCAATCTAACCGTCACCATTACCGAGAGCCGTCAGGTCAGCCAGCCTGGCCCGTTCGCACCGAACAGCGCGCAAACCGTGGTCGTGCCGCGCACCCGCATCGGCGTGCAGGAGGACGGCAAAAAGCTCGCCACCATCAAGGACGGCGTCTCGTTGCAGCAGGTGGTCGACGGGCTGAACGCGCTTGGCATCGGCCCGCGCGACATGATCGCGATCCTGCAGGCGATCAAGGCGTCCGGCGCCATCCAGGCCGACATCGAGGTGATGTAATGAGCGGTGCGTTCGCCCTCGCCGCTCCTGGCCTGTCGGCACGCGACGCCTTGCAGGCCGGATTGGCAAAAAACACGAAACTCTCGCCGCTGCAAACTAAAGCGAAGGCTGCGGCGCAGGATTTCGAGGCGGTATTCGTCAACAACATGTTCCAGCAGATGTTTACCGACACCGGCGGCGACGGGCCGATGGGTGGCAGCGGTCCGGCAGGCGTGTGGCGCTCCTTCCTCACCGACGAATACGCCAAGAGCTTCGTCAAAGCGGGCGGGATCGGCATCGCCGATCAGGTCTATAAAACGCTCCTCGCACAGCAAGGCGCCAAATCGTGAGCGATATCCAGCCGCACGACGCAACGATCGGCAGTGTCGGCGAAGCCGAACGCGTCATCGACAATCTTGGAAAGATCATGGATGCGCTGCTTTCAACCGTCGAGCAGGAAACGGTGCTGGTTCGCGCCGGCAAGCTCGGTGAATCCGCCACCCTCGCGATGGCCAAAGCCGAATTGGCCGGACAATACCTAGCCGACACCGAAAGACTTAAATCGAACCGGCACTATGTTGAGCGCAGTCTACCCGAAAAGCTTGATGCGTTGCGCCAACGGCACAATAGTTTCGGCGCGTTGCTTCAGATTAATCTCGCCGTGCTTGCGACCGCACACGCGGTTTCGGAGGGCATCATTCGCGGCGTCTCGGAAGAGCTTGCCCGCAAGCGAGCGCCGACGACCTACGGCGCGTCGGGCCGCGCCAATGGCTTGCCAGCAAAGGCCCGCCAGCCGCTCGCACTGTCGCTCAATCTTTGAGGTCAGCTAGAGCCGCCGCCCGAGCTATCGGGCTGGTTGAGCTGGTTGACGTTGAGCCCCGTGATCATGTCGATCTGGGTCCCGTCCGGCATCGTCATGACATTGGATGCTGTATTGAGATAGGCGCCATTCGCCAATTGCACGATATCGGCCGGGTTCACGTAGGGGGCCCCGGTGGTTGCATCGTATTGCGAGCCGTCCGCGCGAGTAAAAATGTTGTTAGTCGTGTCGAGCGTCGAACCATCGTTGAAGTAGATCGTCGGGTCGAGCACATCTTTTGGTACAATCGCGTTCTGCGTCGACTGGAGATCGGCCAGCGCCTTATCGAGCGCGTTCTGTTGGCGCTGTTTGGCCACGGCGTCGCCTTGCTGAATTGCAAGCTGCGTCGCACTAGTGACAGCCGATGATGCTACGTTGAGCAAATTGTTCGCGTTGGCGCTAGAGTTCGCAAGAAACGTCGCAATTGATCCTGGCTGGTTCTTGGCGGCTATCGACAGCGAGCCCACCAACGCACCATCGCTCTGGTTCTGCATGTTGACAACGGCGGTCGCCAGCCAGTTCGCGGTGTTGCTAGAGGTGATCTGGAAAATATTGGTGGTCGGCGTGATCGCCATCGAACGCTACCGATGTTTGCTTAATGATGGCAGCAGATGCTTAACGAACCGTGTGCGTTTACTCTCTGTTTAGGTCGTGACGGATCTAGCGTCTTCGGTCGCTCGCCAATCTTTCCTGGCTTCGTCTGAGACCGCGTTTCGGAGTCCGTTTTAGTTCGATGCAATGCGAATGAATCCGTTAGCCCATTAGCGATTCATTAACCACGTTCTTTAAGCGCCCATCAAAACGCCTGTGAGAAGACAGTGCGCTCGATCGAAAGATCGGCACCTAGGTCTATGCCAGTAGGCAGCTACACCAGAAAGGTACCTTGTCATGTCTTCTATCGTTCTCTCCCAGGGCGTCCGCTCGAACCTGCTGCAATTGCAGGGAACCGCGGATTTGATCGCCCAGACCCAGACGAAGCTTGCGACAGGCAAGCGCGTCAACTCGGCTCTCGATAACCCGAACAACTTCTTCACGGCCCAGGGCCTGGACAATCGCGCGGGCGACC
>JAFAQJ010000231.1 GCA_019246455.1 Pseudolabrys sp. | reverse complement strand
GGTGTCGAACGGGAAACGCTGCAGATAGGACAACGAGGAGTGGCCCGTGCCGAAATCGTCGAGCGCAAGCCCGGCGCCAAGCTCACGCATGCGGGTCAGCATCTGCGCGGCGTGCTCAGGATTCTCCATGACCAGCGATTCCGTGAGCTCGAGCTTGAGCGTACCCCGCGCGACCGACGTGCGTGCCAGGACGGTGCGCAGATCGTGGATCAGGTCCTGCCGCAGCAGTTGTCGCGACGACACGTTTACACTGGCGAAGACTTGCTGGCGCACTTTGTCCGAGCGTTGCCAGGTGGCGAGCTGGCGTGCGGTGCGATCGAGCACGAATAGGCCGAGGTCGACGATGAGGCCGATTTCTTCGGCGACGCTGATGAATTCGGCCGGCGACAGACGCCCGAGCTTGGGGTGGTCCCAACGCGCCAGCGCTTCGAAACCCGCGACCGCGCGGTCTTCCAGGCGAACGATCGGCTGGTAAAGGACGACGATCTCATCACGTTCGATCGCCCGCCGCAGTTCGGATTCCATCGTCAACCGATCGGTCTTGCGCGAGCGCATCGCCGGTTTAAACACTTCGATCCGGTCGCCGCCGATGCGCTTGGCGTAATACATTGCCAGTTCGGCATCCTTGAGCACTTCTTCAGTGCGGTGCGGCTGGCTGTCAGCGAGCGCGATACCCATCGAGGCGGTGAGGAAGATTTCGCGGTCATTGAAGGCGATCGGCGCGCGCAATGTCCGGCGTAACGTCTCTGCGAAGGCGACGATGCGGGCCGGCTCGCGTTCCGACAGCAAAATGAGGGCGAACTGATCGCCCGCGAGCCGCGCAAGAGTGTCCTGTGGCTTCAAAAGGCGCGTCAAACGCCGTGCCATCGTCAGAAGGATCGAGTCGCCGACGGCAATGCCCACGGAATCATTGACCTGCTTGAAACGGTCGATGTCGATGACAATGACGGTCGGACGAATGGTCTGCTCGGTGCGGGCAAAAGCGAACGCTGCTTCCATGCGGTCGAGGAACAATTCGCGGTTCGGCAAGCCGGTCAGATTGTCATGGACGGCGTCGAATAACAGCCGTTCTTCAGCGTTCTTGAACTCCGTGACGTCGACCAGCGTGCCGACGACGCGCACAACTTCACCATCGGAGCCGACGACCGGCCGCGCCTTGAGGGCAAACCACAAGTAGTTGCCGTCGGGCGCCCGCATGCGGAAATCCTGCATCAGCCGACCACGGCGCTGCTCGACGACGCCGTCGAGCGAAGCGCGGAATCGATCGCGATCGAGCGGGTGCAGCACGTCGAGCCAGCGCGCCGCAGGTCCTTCCAGCGAGCCGCGCTTGAGCCCCAGCATCGCTTCGGTCTCTGGGCTCGTGAAGATCTTGTCGGACGAGACGTCCCAATCCCAGATCATGTCGCCGGCGCCGGTCAGAGCGAGCGCACGCCGCTCGACATCGGACACGATGCCGTGGGTGATACCGCCGGCGAAGGCGTGCTGCATGACAGTAAAGCCAATCAGCATGACGATCAGAACAAGACCGCCAAGCAGCGCGGGACCGATGATGTCGTTGGTCACAAATCCCGTGATCGCTAGTCCTGCCGCAAATACCCAGACGACGAGAAGGAGCCACGTTGGGATGAGCAATACCGCGCGGTCGAAGCCATGGGTTGATAGGTAAACCACGAGCCCGAAACCGAACACCGCGATGCCGGCAAGCGACATGCGCGCCACGCCCGAAGCGATCGAAGCATCGAACACCGCGACCGCGATTAGCGCGGTCAGTCCGGCGAGCCAAGCCAGCGTGATGTGAGCGTAGCGCACGTGCCAGCGGTTGAGATTGAGGTACGCGAACAGGAAGACCAGCAAGGTCGCGGACAGAATCGCTTCGCCGCAGGCGCGCCAGATGCGCTCGGCGCCGGCCGACATGTCGAATACCTTGCCCCAGAATCCGAAATCGATGCCGATATAAATCAACACCGCCCAGCCGAGCGCCGCGGCAGCCGGAAACATCACGCTACCTTTGACGACGAACAGGATCGTCAAAAACAGCGCGAGCAGGCCGGCAATGCCGATGACGATGCCGTAATAGAGCGTGAATGAGTTGACCTTGTCCTTGTAGGCGTCGGGCTCCCACAAATAGATCTGTGGCAACCGGTCGGTGCGGAGCTCTGCGACGAAGGTAATGACCGTGCCGGGGTCGAGCGTGACGCGAAAGATGTCGGCCGTCGCGCTGTCCTGGCGGTCGGGCCGGTCGCCGGACGACGGTGTGATGGCGACGATGCGCGAAATGCCGAGATCGGGCCAGATGACGCCGGAGCCGACCATGCGATAGTGGGGCACGACGATGAGACGGTCGAGTTGCTCGTCGCTGTTGTTGGTGAGCGCGAACACCGCCCAATTGGTGCTGCTCTCGCGCGCGCGAACTTCGATGCGGCGCACGATGCCATCGGGGCCGGGCGCCGTCGAAACCTGAATGCGGTCATTCTCGGTTTTTTGCTGGGTGACGGCGTTGGTCAGATCAATGGCCGGCGCGTCGAGGCGCACGTTGACCGCGTCGATGGCGTAAGCCGTCGATCCAGCCAGGATCGTGAAAGCAAGCGCGACAGCGGCGATCGCTGCCGTCTTCGCGCGATCAAAACCAACCAAACGTATTCCCCCGGCCGCGTCGCGGCGGCGCTTCATCCTGTTCGGCCCCGCCGCGCAGAATATCCGCAAAACATTGAAATCCCGACACTTTGAGCCCGACATTGTGCCGAATTCACGGCTCTGAGTTAACGCGGCGGCTCAAGGGCTTAGGCGGCGGCTTTCAGCCGACTTTCAGCACGATTTTTCCGATATGGGCGCTTTGTTCCATACGGGCATGGGCTTCGCTCGCCTTGGCGAGCGGGAAGGTCGAGTCCATCACCGGTCGAACCTTGCCGGCGAGGATAAGAGGAAGAGCGTTCTGCTCGGCCGAGCGAATGATGGCGGCTTTGTCCTCGATCGAGCGTGCGCGAAGGGTAGATCCGGTATGGTGCAGACGCTTGAGCATGATGCGGCGGAAGTCGACCGTGGCCTTCGGCGAGCCCTGGAATGCGATCTGAACGATGCGGCCCTCGACGGCTGCCGCTTCGTAGTTTCGTGCGATGTAATCGCCGCCCACCATATCGAGAATGAGATCGGCGCCCTTGTCGTTTGTCGCTGCCTTGGTAAGCGCCACGAAGTCTTCGGTTTTGTAGTTGATCGCGGCATCGGCGCCGAGCTTCTTGGCTGCCTCGCATTTGTCGGCCGAGCCGGCGGTTGTGATGACCTTCGCACCGAATTGTTTAGCCAGCTGAATGGCGACCGTGCCAATGCCCGATGTGCCGCCGTGGACGAGAAATGTCTCGCCGCGTTTGAGGCCACCGCGCTCGAACACGTTGTGCCAGACGGTGAACAGCGTTTCAGGCAGGGCGCCCGCTTCTGCCGCCGAAAGATTGCCAATCGGCAACGCATGACTCTCGTGCGCGATACAATATTCGGCATATCCGCCGCCGACGACGAGCGCCATAATACCGTCGCCCATTTTCCAACGCGTCGCACCCTTGCCGAGCGCGATCACCGTTCCGCAAATTTCAAGACCGGGAATGTCGGTCGCACCGGGTGGCGGAGGATAAAGACCCTGGCGCTGCATCACGTCGGGCCGGTTGACGCCGGCCGCTTCGACCTTGACGAGGATCTCCCGCTCGCCAGGCTTCGGCACGGGACGTTGCTCGGGGACGAGAACGTTTGGTCCTCCGGGCTCGCGGATTGCAATTGCGGTCATTTTTTCGGGCAGATCGGTCATGATGTTCCTCGCTATCCCGGCTGCTTTAATGAGCGGCGTTCGGTGTGACAACCGGCTTTGTGCTCGTTAGATTTCGCGATGGGAGCATCGCCATGCCGGCTTTTGACGAAGAAGATCGCCCGAAGAAGAAAATCACCCATGAGATCGGGCAGGATCTGACGTTATTGTCGGTTGCCGAGTTGAATGCGCGCATCGATTTGTTGCGCGAAGAGATCGCCCGTCTCGAGGCCGACATCAAAACCAAACAAGCATCGCGTTCGGCTGCGGACCAATTTTTCAAGCGTTGAGAGCACTTTAATACGGCGGGTCGCCTTCGAAGCCGGATCTTAACCGGTCGTTAAGCTTTCTCCTTCATTACTGTGGGTGTCCATCTTCATGGACATTGAGTGGCTCCTGTCCACTCTGTTTGACGCCTCCCTGTTATCACCTTCGAGCCGCCGGCAACGGCGGCTCCTTTTTTTACCGAACCGGCGTGAACAAAACGGGATTCGGGAGCGCTCTTAAGCCTTAATCGCAACTATGCCGGCAATTTTGCGGTAGCCCGATCTGGACAGTATGGGCGGCTCGCGCGAAACTTGATGCATACGGGACGCGTAACAGTTCCGGGTTGGGTGAGGCGTAGCGTAATGTCCGAGAAGTCTCTGTTCGAGACGCAGCCGGTGTCGTTTGCCGAGCGGCTGGCGAACTCCCAAGCGTTCGCTGAATTGTTCCGCGACGGCATGTCCCTGGTCGAGGAAACCGCGTCCTATCTCGATGGCGACGGCCGTCAAGAGTCAAAGAAGCTCAACCGCGCTGCATCGCTTGCCTATGCGACCGAGAGTATGCGCTTGACAACGAAGCTGATGCAGCTCGCGTCATGGCTGCTGCTGCATCGCGCCGTCAAGGAAGGCGAGATGTCGCTGGCGCAGGCCAACAAGGAAAAAAGCAAGGTGAAGGTGTCCGGCATGGACAGCCACGACGCGGCCAATGTCGAACTGCTTCCATTGCCGTTGCGCGCGCTCATCGAGCGGGCGCAGAAGCTCCAGGCCAAGGTGCGGCGGCTGGATGCGACGATTCACAATGCAGGCGATGTCCCGCGCTTGCCCGTCGCCAATCCGGTCGAACGGCAACTTGGCTTGCTCAAAGCTGCCTTCGGTGTCGAGCGGGTCAGCGGCTAGTTAGAAATCGTGCTTTTGAAAACAAAAACCCCGCCGGTTTGGCGGGGTTTTCGTTTTCTAAGCTCGGAGGAATTATTTCTTGCCCTTTTGATCGGCGATTCCGAGGCCCGAGAACTTCTTCTGGAAGCGCGACAAGCGACCGCCGCGGTCCATCAGCTGTTGCTGCCCGCCGGTCCAAGCCGGGTGCGACTTTGGGTCGATATCGAGATGCAGAGTGTCGCCCTCCTTGCCCCAGGTCGAGCGCGTTTTGAACTCGCTGCCATCGGTCATCTTGACCGTGATGGTGTGATAGTCGGGATGGCCGTCTTGCTTCATGACTTTCCGATCCGTGTTCCGGCGCCTGCTCGGCGATGTGGCTGAATTTGGCGGGTCTATACAGCAGCGGGCGCGGCGATACAAGCCGCGCAGCGTTGCCAGCGGCGGAACATCGGGGCATTGTCCGCGCCAACCGCCGGGCGACGCCCTATTTTCGTTGCGCTAACGAGGCTTCACCATGAGCACCAACGACGGACGGGGTGGTCTCGATACGGCGCTGGGACCGCAATCGTCCTTCCGCATCCGTCCGTTGCTACTGCTGGTGCCCTATGCACGCCGCTACGCGGGCCGAGCTTTTGCGGCGCTGGTTGCCTTGGTCGTTGCGGCACTGACGACACTAGTCGTGCCGATTGCCGTGCGGCGGATGATCGACTTCGGATTCTCCGACAAAGGCGTCGAACTTATCGATAGTTACTTCACAGTGATGGTTGCGGTCGCAGCACTTCTCGCGGTCGCTAGCGCGATGCGTTACTACCTCGTAACGACGCTCGGCGAGCGCATTGTGGCCGACGTCCGCTCGGACGTCTTCGCGCATTTGACGCGACTATCGGCGGACTTCTTTGATAACGCCAAGACAGGTGAGCTTGTCTCGCGATTGACCGCCGACACCACACAAATCAAATCTGCGGTCGGTGCTTCAGTTTCAATTGCGCTGCGCAACCTGATGCTATTCGTCGGAGGCGCTGCGATGATGATCGCGACCAGCCCACGCCTGTCCGCATTCGTGCTGGGCGCTATCCCTATCATCGTGTTGCCGCTAGTCGGTTTCGGCCGCACCGTGCGTCGGCGCTCCCGCAGCGCGCAAGACACCCTCGCCGATGCTTCGGCATACGCCTCCGAGCTTCTTGGCGCAGTGAGGACGTTGCAAGCATTCACCAACGAGCCGCTTGCGCGGTCGCGCTTTTCCGCGGCGGTCGAGAGCGCTTATGTAGCCGCACGAACGTCGATCAAATCGCGTGCTTTGCTGACTGCCATCGCGATCTTCTTAGTATTCGGCAGCATTGTGGTCGTGTTGTGGGTTGGCGCGCAGGACGTGTTGGCTGGCGATATCACGCCGGGTCGGCTCGGACAGTTCGTGCTCTACGCGGTGTTCGCTGCCGGTGGATTGTCGGAGCTATCGCAGGTTTGGGGCGAAATCTCCCAGGCATCGGGTGCGGCCGAGCGTTTGTTTGAAATTCTCCGCGTTGAGCCGTCGATCAAATCGCCAGCGCGCCCAATCGCATTGCCCGGGCCACCGCGAGGCGAAATTGCATTCGACCACGTGCGATTTTTCTATCCGGCTCGCCCAGAGACGTTGGCATTAGACGATGTTTCCTTTCACGTCGCGCCGGGAGAAAAGGTCGCGATCGTCGGCCCTTCAGGTGCCGGCAAGAGCACCGTCTTCCATCTGACCTTACGCTTCTACGATCCGGCGGCCGGACGTGTGACCCTCGACGGTGTCAACATCGCGGACGCAGACCCGAAAGAGCTTCGTGAACGCATTGCGCTTGTACCACAAGACGTCGCGATCCTGGCGGCAAGCGTGCGCGACAATATCCGGTTCGGTCGCCCGGATGCCACGGACGCTGAAATCGAGAAGGCCGCCGAACTCGCTTATGCCGACGAGTTTATCGCGCGGCTGCCGCAAGGCCTCGACACGTTGGTCGGCGAGCGCGGTGTCACGCTCTCGGGTGGCCAGCGTCAGCGCATCGCCGTGGCCCGCGCCATACTACGCAATGCCCCGCTATTGTTGCTCGACGAAGCAACCTCGGCGCTCGACGCCGAAAGTGAAACTCTGGTGAAGCACGCGCTCGAACGCTTGATGAGGAGCCGCACGACGATTGTCATCGCTCACCGGCTGGCCACGGTTTTGTCGTGCGATCGCATCATCGTGCTGGACCACGGGCGCATCGTCGAGCAGGGCACCCATGCGAGCCTGAGCACGGCCGGCGGGCTTTATGCCCGGCTCGCCCGCCTGCAATTCGAGGCCGCTTAGGGCCGCCAGCTCATTTTGCTCACGGGCAGGCCCGACACCGGATTTTTGTCTTCGCCGGCATAATGGAAACTGTGTTTTTCGTAGAAAGCGATTGCCCGCGCATTATCCTTGTTGACCAGAAGATCAATGCCGCGCGGCGAGATACGTTTCGCTTCATTGAGAAGCGCCGACGCAATGCCGCTGCTCCAATGCTCGGGGGCCACAACGATCTGGTCGAGATGCATCGAACTCGGATCGATGGTGACAAAGCCGGCGATACTCCCGGCGGCATCGGCAATCGCGATTTTCGCCACTGGCACCAGTTCGGTGCGCCAGCGGTTGCGCCACCATTCTAGGCGCTCGGAGAAATTCAAATGCGGGTAGTGCGCCTGCCAGGTTCGCCGCCACAGCTCGATCGTCGCATCCTCGTCTGCCGGTGCGTAGGGCCGAAGCTTGAAAGCGGACACCGCCGGCTACCGTTCGGTCAATTTGAATTCGATGCGGCGGTTTCGTTTGTAGGCATCTTCCGTTTTGGCGTCATCAAGCGGCTGGAATTCGCCAAAGCCGGCGGCGACAAGTCGTTGCGGCGGTATGCCCTTGCTGGCGAGGTATTGAACGACCGCAATCGCGCGCGCCGATGACAAGTCCCAGTTCGACTTGAACACGGGACCTGCGATGGGTCTCACGTCGGTATGCCCGTCGACACGCAGAACCCAGGCGATGTCGTTCGGAATTTTGGCCGATAACTCGGTGATCGCCGCGGCGATCTTGTCGATCTCGGCCCGTGCGTCGGGCTTGAGT
>JAFAQJ010000198.1 GCA_019246455.1 Pseudolabrys sp. | reverse complement strand
TTGCCTTCGACGGCCGCCCCCGCTGCGGAATCGACCGACTGTCGGGCTAGCTTTCGGCAGCTTTTACAGCGTTTTCGTGGCGCTGCAAACGACCTTCCCCAGCCGAATTCTCTTTTACCCTCAAAAAGTTGCCTAATCGCAACGATTACGAAGTCGCCAAATGGAGGATGTCATTAAAGGTTGCAAAAATCATCAACATGATGACGATCGCGAACCCAATCCGGAATCCAAGCTCCTGCGCGCGCTCCGAAAGCGGACGGCCGCGTGCCGCCTCGATCCCATAGAACAAAAGGTGACCGCCATCGAGGAGCGGAATCGGAAACAGATTCAGAAGCCCGATCGACACTGACAGAACGGCAGCAAGATGGATCAATGGCACGAAGCCGGCCGTCGCCACTTGTCCAGACACCTGGGCTATCCGAATGGGGCCACCCAATTGATCCGCCGCCTCGCGGCCGGCAAAGACACCACCGATGTAGGAAAGGGTTCGGTCGACGACGAACCACGTTTCCTCCGCACCCATGACCACAGCGGTCAGCGGATCGACCCGTTCGGTCCTAATGTCGTCCGGCGCCATTGAGCGGCTGATGCCGAGCACGCCGACGCGATGAACATTGCCGAAGGTATCCTTGATTTCCTTTAGCGCGGGCACGGCCTTGATAATAACGCGCGTCCCGCCTCGCTCGACTTCAACGGAGAGCGCTTCGCCCGCATTGACCGAAACGATGCGTTGCATGTCGGCGAAGCTTCCAATGGTGCGGCCATTGATCGTGGTCACCAAATCGCCCGGTTTGAATCCCGCTGCCGCTGCGGCGCTGTCCGGCTGCACCGTATCGATGCGCGCACTCGTGATCTGCTTGCCGAAGAACATCAAAATCGACGCGAAAATGGCGATGGCGAGAATGAAATTGGCGACCGGACCCGCGGCGACGACGGCCGAACGCGCGCCGACACTTTTATGGATGAAGGATTGTTTCTTCTCCTCCTCAGTCATCACCTCCGCCGCTGCGCGGTCGGGGGTGGAGGCGACGCTTTCGTCGCCGAGGAACTTCACATAGCCGCCAAGCGGCACGGCGGAGAGCTTCCAGCGCGTTCCGTAACGGTCGTAGAAACCGAAGAGCTCAGGGCCGAACCCGATCGAAAACACCAATACTCGGATGCCGCACCAGCGGGCGACGAGGAAGTGCCCGAGCTCGTGAAAGAACACGACAATGGTCAGGACAAATAGAAACGGAACAATGTATCCCGCCACACCGCCGCCAAGCGCGTGAAGGCCGCCCATCACGTCAAAACTCATTGCCAATCCCCGTCCGCCGGTCCGGCGTTGCTCCCCAGTGCTCTAGGATGCCTTTGCGGCAAATTCGGGCAAGAGGTCCCGCGCCAGCGATCTCGAAATATGGTCAACGTCGAGCGCCTCATCGAGATTTGCGGCCTCGCGTAGCAAGCCGCGCTTGTCGGCGGCATGCAAAGTGGCCTCGACCAGCGCCGATATCCCCATAAATCCGAGCTTTTCGGCTAGAAATTCGGCGACAGCGACCTCATTGGCCGCGTTGAGCACGGCGGGCGCCCCGCGACCATGCTCCATGGCCCGCCTTGCGACCGCCAGCGCCGGGAAGCGCTCGAGGTCCGGCAATTCGAAGCTCAAATTCGCGACCCGTGCCAAATCGAGACGATCGGCCGGCGTGTCGAGCCGCGATGGCCAGGCCAGACAATGGGCAATCGGGATGCGCATGTCGGTTGCGCCGAGTTGCGCCACGAACGACCCGTCACGGTATTCGACCATGCTGTGCACGACCGATTGCGGATGCACCAGCACGTCGAGTTCGCCCGGGCGAAGCGAAAAGAGATGATGGGCCTCGATCAGCTCCAGACCTTTGTTCATCAGGGTCGCGGAATCGATCGTGACTTTCTGCCCCATCGACCAATTCGGATGTTTGAGTGCCTGTTGCGGCGTCGCCGCCGCAATCGCCTCGCGACTCCAGGTCCGGAACGGACCGCCTGAAGCTGTCAAGATCGCGCGCTTGACGTCGCGCCGATCGCCGGCGCTGAGCGCCTGAAAAATCGCATTGTGTTCGGAATCGACCGGAAGGATCGTGGCACCGGTTGCCGCCGCGCGTCGCATCACAAGCGCGCCCGCGCACACCAGACACTCTTTGTTAGCGATCGCGATCATGCAGCCGCGCTCGACCGCCGCGAGCGTCGGTTTAAGGCCAGTCGCGCCGCTGATCGCGGCCATGACCCAATCGGCGGGACGCTGCGCCGCCTCGAGCAACGCCTCCGGCCCGGCGCCGGACTCAATACCGCTCCCGGCCAACGCCTCTTTAAGTTCACGATACGCCGACGGCTCGGCAATCGCCGCAAAGCGTGCGTTGAGCTTGCGCGCGACCTGTGCCAGTGCGGACACATTGCGTCCAGCGGCAACGGCCTCGACGCGATAGTGCGCACGATTGCGGTCAAGCAGATCAACAGTGCTGGCGCCAATCGAGCCGGTGGCGCCGAGAATAGTAACGCTACGCGATTTCGGCGCAGCTTTGGTGCCGGCGCGAGCTGCGGTCGGGTTCATAACCTTCACCATATCAGCAATCCGGCGGCGGGCGTATCGAAACCGCCCCGCGCGACCCCGATGGCAAGCGCGATCAGTGCCGCCGCCCAAAAGCCGTCGAGACGGTCCATCACGCCGCCGTGGCCAGGGATAAGATGACTCGTATCCTTGGCGCCGAACTTCCGCTTCAGCGCGGATTCCGCGAGATCACCGATTTGAGAAACAATCGAGAGGATGGCCGCCATCACAACCAATCCCACGCGCGTTGAGCCGACCAAAACGACCATGGCGAGTGTACCGACAGCGACGGCACACATCGTGCCCCCGATGGCACCGCTCCAGGTCTTGTTCGGGCTAATCATCGGAGCAAGTTTGGGTCCACCCAGCACACGACCGATGAAGTAGGCGAAGATGTCGGTCGCCCATACCACCACGAAAATAAAAATGATCGCAGGAAGACCGAAATGCGGATCGTCGCGCAACGCCTTCGGCGCGAGGAGCAAGACGCCGGCGTAGCAAAGGCCGGCGGCGATCCAGACGGCCCGATTGCGCGCCTTCGCTACTAATGAAACCCATTCCCAGAATACGGCGATCGCGGCAACGGTAAGGAGCACCGCAAAGTAAATTCCGCCGAGCCACGCCGCAGCGAGCGCGATGGGCGCCAGCACGATCGCTGAAAGAATGCGCGTTGCCAGATTGCCGATGCGCGGTGACGCCGGAGTGCTGGTCACCGGATCACGAACCGGTCTGCGCCACGAGGCCGCCGAAGCGTCGTTCGCGGCGGCGATATTCGAGAATCGCCGTCTCAAGCGCCGCACGATCGAAGTCGGGCCAATGGATCGGCAGGAAAACGAACTCGCTATAGGCCGACTGCCACAGCAGGAAATTCGACAGCCGCTGCTCGCCGCTGGTACGCACGATCAGATCGGGATCGGGAACATCCGGCGCATCAAGAAAGCGCGAGACGGTGTCCGCATCGATCGTCGTGGCGTCAACTTCACCTTTCGTCACCGCGTCATTGAGGCGCTTGATGGCGCGAGCGATTTCCTGCCGCGCGCCGTAATTGAACGCGACAATGAGCGTCAGCCCAGTGTTGACGCGGGTAAGCCCTTCTGCTTCCTCGAGCAGCCGCCCGATGTCGGAGCTCAAGCCCTCGCGTTCGCCGATGATGCGCACGCGCACATTGTTCGCGTGAAGCTCTGCAAGGTCATTGCGCACGAACCGGCGCAACAGCGCCATCAGTTCGCCGACCTCGGACGCCGGCCGCGACCAGTTCTCGGTGCTGAACGAGAAAATGGTCAGGTATTGAATGCCGAGTTCGCCTGCGGCGCGCACGGTGCGGCGCAACGCCTCGACGCCGCGGCGATGCCCTTCGGCGCGGGGCAACCCGCGCGCCGCCGCCCAGCGGCCGTTGCCGTCCATGATGATGGCGACATGGCGCGGCGGCTCGAACATTGGCTGCGCAGAGAGCGTGGTATCGGCCTCGGCCATTGTGGTTGTGGTCCTCACACCGTGAGGATTTCCTTTTCCTTGCTGGAGAGTGTGTGATCGATGTCGACAATTGTTTGATCGGTCACTTTCTGAATGTCGCCCGAGAAGCGATCGTGGTCGTCCTTGCTGATCTTGTGATCCTTCTCAAGTTTTTTGATGACGTCGAGCGCGTCGCGCCGCACGTGCCGTACGGCGACCTTGGCGCCCTCCGCATATTTGTGGGCGAGCTTCACGAGTTCCTTGCGGCGCTCTTCGTTGAGTTCCGGGATCCGCAAGCGCAAGGTTTGTCCTTCGGTTGCTGGTGACAGGCCAAGATTGGCCGCGACGATCGCTTTTTCGACGGCATGCACCAGAGATTTGTCCCAAACATTGACGGCAATCAGGCGCGGCTCGGGGACCGTCACGGAGGCGACCTGGTTGAGCGGCATCATCGCGCCATAGGCATCGACCTGGATCGGATCGAGCAAATGCGGCGAGGCGCGCCCGGTACGCAAGCCCGACAGCTCGGTCTTGAGCGCCGCCACGGAAGCTTGCATGCGCCGCTTTACGTCATTGATGTCATGTGTCGCGTTTGCCATTGATCGATTTCCCAGCCCGCTTGCCGCCGCCGTCAACCGACGACGGTCGCGTGTCCTTTGCCGCGCACGACGGCTTCGATCGCACCCTTCTCGTGGATCGAAAACACGATGATAGGCGTCCGGTTCTCGCGGGCAAGCGCGAAGGCCGCGGCATCCATCACCGCCAAGTTCTTCTCCAGCGCCTCCTGATGGCTCAGTCTGGCATATCGCGTGGCTTTGGGGTCTTTTTTGGGGTCGGCGGTGTAAACGCCATCGACGTTGGTTGCTTTGAGCACCGCCTCGGCGCTGAGCTCCGCAGCGCGCAAAACGGCAGTCGTGTCAGTGGTGAAATATGGGTTGCCGGTCCCGGCGGCGAGCAGCACCACGCGGCCTTTGTCGAGATTCTTAACGGCGCGCTTGCGGCTGAAGTTCTCGCACACCGCCGGCATCGCGATCGCCGACAACGTGCGCGCCTCCTTGCCCTGGCGCTCGATCGCGGCCTCGAGAACGAGACAATTCATCACCGTTGCCAACATGCCCATCGTGTCGCCGACCGGGCGCGGCACGCCGCGTGTGGAAACTTCCACGCCGCGAAAGATGTTGCCGCCGCCGACCACGACGCCGATCTCGACGCCAGCATTAGCCGCCGCGACCAGATCCCCGGCGATCCGTTCGACGGTCGGCTGATCGATGCTGACGCCATTCTTGCTCAGCGCCTCGCCGGAGATTTTGACAATCACACGCTTATAGGGATTAGCCATCGTCCAACTTCTGTCCTGCGAGAGACTCGTCGACGCAACGCACCCTACACGAAGACGGCGGCCGAAGCCGCCGTCCACATTTGCTAGCCCTTCGCTGCTGCCGCGACCTCCGCGGCGAAATCCGATTCCTGTTTCTCGACGCCCTCGCCGAGTGCAAAACGCGCCATGCCACTGATCTTGATCGGGCCGCCGACCTTGCCTTCGGCTTCTTTCAGCGCCTGCGCGACGCTCTTTTTGTCGTCGAAGATGAAGGGTTGCTCAAGCAAGGTTTGCTCCTTGTAGAAAGTTTTGAGGCCCGACTCGACGATCTTGTCGATCATATTTTCGGGCTTACCCTGCTGACGGAATTTGTCGGCGAGGATGTCCTTCTCGCGCTTGACGACCGCCGGATCGACACCGGACGGATCGATCGCGAGCGGATTAGTCGAAGCGATATGCATCGCGACCTGACGGCCGAGCGCGTTGAGCTCATCGGCTTTGCCCGACGATTCCAGACCCACCAGAACGCCGATGCGACCAAGGCCGTCGCTCACCGACGCATGCACATAGTTACCGATGACACCCTCGCCGACTGACAGCTCGGCGGCGCGGCGCAGCGTCATGTTCTCACCAATCTTGGCGATGGTATTGTTGATCGATTCCGCAACCGTGATCGAGCCGGCCTTCGCGGTCTTGATCTTCTCGACATCGGTGCCGGACGATTGCGCCACGTCGGCGATCATCTTGACGAGGCCCTGGAACAGATCGTTCTTGGCAACGAAGTCGGTCTCGGAATTGACCTCGACCATCACGCCTTTGTTGCCCTTGACGTTGACGCCGATCAGACCTTCGGCGGCGACGCGCCCTGCCTTCTTCGCCGCCTTTGATAAACCTTTCTTGCGCAACAGATCGACCGCCGCTTCAACGTCACCTTTGGTTTCGTTGAGCGCAGCCTTGCAATCCATCATGCCCGCGCCTGTCATCTCGCGCAGGTCCTTAACCATCGAGGCCGTAATCTCAGCCATAGTGATTTCCTTACAACGTGCGGTCTGGCCCCACCGCCGGACCCGACGGATTACTCCGCCACCAGTTCTTTAGCCTTCGCGATCCAGCCGGCGACGCGGCCGGGCAGGCCGACCTCCTCGCCGACATTGTGCGCGGCCTGCGGAGAGAAAGCCGCGATCTGCCAGTAATGGAAGATGCCCATGTCGTTGAGCTTCTTCTCGATCGTGGGCGAGACGCCGGACAGCTTCTTGAGATCGTCGGCGACGCCGCGCGGACCCGACAACGCCTCGAAACCGGCATTTTCGCCGGTTTCGGCCGTCGTCTCCTCGGCGGGAAGGTCCTCGGCCGGCGGGGTCTCGGCGGCGCCGATATCAATGCCCATGTCGCCCTGGGCGCGGGAAATGCCGTCGATCGCCGCCTTGGAG